>CANGCK010000002.1 GCA_947452295.1 Sphingobacteriia bacterium | reverse complement strand
CCATTTTTTTATAAATATCAATGGTTTTTAAAAATGTGGTTTTTGTAGGTTTCGTACCCAAAATTCAATGTAATTTGGCATATGAGGTCTGAATATCAGTCAACTAAGCCTTAAAAATTAAACTAATTATTTAAAAATATACATATTACTTTTAATTATATGTTTATATTTTTACTAATTAGACACATTTTTTATCTATTTTAGACAAATAATATCATATTTTAATTTTTAATATTTATTATTTATGTCTAAATCAACTGCGAAAGAACTAGCCCCTTTTTTAGTGTTAATGGCAGTAGCCATTGGGGCATTATTCGTCCCCTCCCTCCCCAACTTTAACGATGCTGGAAAATACAGTTCAGCTGATATCGTTTGGATAATAGTTGCGACGGCGTTGGTATTTTTAATGACACCAGGATTAGCATTCTTTTACGGAGGCATGGTACATCGAAAAAATGTAATTTCTACCATGATTAAAAGTGTGGTGGCTGCTGGTGTAGTAACCATCCTATGGATTTTTGTAGGATACAGCCTTTGTTTTGGAGACTCTGTTAGCGGCTTAATTGGTAACCCATTTACCCATCTATTCTTTAAGGGAGTGAACGCTGGTGCTCCTTGGACCTTGGCACCAACCATACCGCTTTCACTATTTGCCCTATTTCAGCTTATGTTCGCCATTATCACGCCAGGATTGGTGGTAGGTGCTGTTGCTGAACGTATTCGTTTTACTGCCTATATTCTTTTCATTGCCCTTTTTAGCTTATTAGTTTACGCACCTATAGCACATTGGACATGGCATCCGGAAGGCTTTTTATTTAAAATGGGTGCACTTGACTTTGCAGGTGGCACCGTTGTGCATATTTCTGCCGGTTGTGCAGCTTTAGCCGGAGCAATCGTGTTAAAACGCCGTCAAGCCCATATCGAACAAAGAGAAATACCCCCAGCAAATATTCCTTATGTACTAATCGGAACCAGCCTTCTTTGGTTTGGTTGGTTTGGTTTTAATGCAGGTTCTGCATTAGGCGCAAATGCATTAGCTGTTTCTGCTTTTGCTACCACCAACACAGCCGCTGCTGCTGCAGGTTTATCGTGGATGTTTTTTGACGTTATTCGCGGAAAAAAGCCATCAGTACTGGGATTTTGCATTGGAGCGGTAGTTGGCCTGGTTGCCATTACTCCATCAGCAGGCTTTGTAGCTATTCCACAAAGTATTTTTATAGGATTTGTTGCCGCTATCATCTCTAACTTAGCAGTTTACTATAAAAGCAAATCTACCCTCGACGATGCATTGGATGTATTCCCTTGTCATGGTATTGGCGGTATCGTTGGTATGTTGATGACCGGTATTTTTGCCACCAAATCAATGAATAGTGCTGGCGCAGACGGTTTATTTTATGGCAACGCTGCCTTTTTCTTAATACAAGTAAAAGCACTTTTAATTGTTGTTGTTTACAGCTTCGTAGTATCATTTGCCATATTTAAGTTTATCGGTCTGATACTTCCTTTAAGAGTTACACAAGAAGAAGAAGAAATGGGATTAGATGCATCTCAACACGATGAGAAATACGGACGTACTCCACAACAACCATAGAACATTAAAAAAGGTACAGCCGTATAATAAATCTCTGACCAGATTTAAAGGCTGTACCCATTTGAATAATTAAATCCATTACAATGTTAAGAAAATTTTCGACAGTTGTCTATTGTAGTTTTATGTCTTCACTGATTTACGCTCAAAACGATTCTACAAAAAAAGGCATTACCTCTATTACCGGTTTTGCCGATACCTATTACCGATACAGTTTACCAGACGCTTCAGGCTCAAACAATAACTTAACCAGTTTTACCAATTCTCATAATTCATTTGAATTAGGAATGATTTCCCTAAAAGCAGACCATAGTTTTGGCAAAGTAGCAGCTACTGCTGATATTGGATTTGGAAAAAGAGCCCAAGAATTTTCATACAATGATGCTGGCTCTATTGCTACTATCAAACAACTGTATTTTAGCTATTCACCTATAAGCGCTGTAAAACTTACGATGGGAAAATGGGGCACCCATATAGGCTACGAAGTAGTTGACCCTATTGGAAACAGAAATTACAGTATGTCGTACGGTTTTTCTTACGGGCCTTTCTTCCATACTGGCATTAAAGCCGACATAACACTTGGCGGAAAAACAGCTTTAATGATAGGCGTAGCGGACCCAACCGACTTTACCGGAACCAGCTCTCCGGTAAAATTTGCTTTAGCACAATTCAGCACTGCATCAAAAAATGACCAACTAAAAGTATACCTAAATTTCCAGGCTGGCGGCGGTATAACACAATTTAACCTTGTATCAACTGCGGCACTCAGCCATAAACTAAGTGCCGCTTATGATGGCAGTATTCAAATTAGCACATTTGCACAAGGGAATACAAGCTGGGTGTGTCATGCAATCTATTTAAACTACGATCCTACAAACCACTTAGGATTTACCATCAGACAAGATTACTTCAGCGATAGAAAAATTAACCCATTGAATAATAGTGATAAAATCTTTGCAACTACTTTATCTGCAAACTTTAAATTAGCTAAATTAACCATCATCCCAGAATGGAGAATTGATAACTCCAATCAATCCGTTTTTTCAAAAAACAATGATACCTATTCCAAAACTGCCTGCAGTTTTATTTTAGCTGCAATTTTTAAACTATAAAAAAATTATCAACCGATATAAAGCCGATTCTTTTAGAAGAATCGGCTTTTTTTTGGTTCTCAAGCTACAGTTTTATATCTTTTCAGCAATTTATGAGGCTTCTAACCAAAACAATACTGTTCATTTACTCCATTTACTGCCTGGTTACTTTTATTATAGTAATGTTGTTGGTATTTCCGTTTATCATCCTTGCACTGCCATTGGGCAAAATTAAAGGAGGGAATATTATATACATTTTTTATAAAATATGGGCCAGATTATGGTACTTGACAATCGGAATAATACATCACGAAATTTATGAAACCCCGCATATTGCCAACAAACAATACATCTTTGTTGCGAACCATATTTCTTATATGGATATCCCTCCCATTGTTGCTGGTATTCATCAACCAGTGAGAGTACTCGGAAAAGCAGAAATGATTAAAGTACCCATTTTTGGTTGGCTTTACCAAGCAGCTGTTATTTTAGTAGACCGTACAACAGTAGAAGGTAGAATGAAAAGCATTCGAAATTTAAAAAATGCGCTTCAAAACGGATTATCCATATTCATCTTTCCAGAGGGTACATTTAATGAAACAAAACAACCATTAAAAAATTTTTATGACGGCGCATTCAGGATGGCTATTGAAACCCAAACACCCATTAAACCTATGTTATTTGTAGATACACTCAATAGGATGCATTACAGAAGTCTTTTTGAATTAACACCAGGAAAAAACAGAGTAGTTTACTTAGATGAAATCGGTGTAACCGGACTAACCATGAAAGATGTAAGTCACTTAAAACAAAAAGTTTATTCGATTATGGAAGAAGGTCTCAAACGATATATACAATATCCCACTCCTTAAGCGTATTTTTGATAAAATAATATTTTGTTTGCAGAAGTAATCATACCACTTTCATTACCCCAAAATTATACTTGGTTGGTGCCCGATCAGTTTAAAGACAGCATCCAACCAGGTATAAGAGTAGAAGTTACTTTGCGAAAAAATAAAAAATATGCAGGGATTGTAAAAAAAATTCATGAAACTATTTCCCCTGAATTTAATCCATCCCCTATATTAAATATTTTAGACACCGACCCCATTGTGCATCCGCAGCAATTACAATTTTGGGAATGGATAGCCCATTATTATATGTGTACCGAAGGAGAAGTAATGCAGGCAGCTATTCCAACCAATCTAAAATTATCTAGCGAAAGTATATTGCAGTGGAATGAAGAAAGAACGTTGGACTTTAGCGATTTATCTGACTCAGAATACATAGTAGCAGAAGCCCTTGAAATAAAAAAAGAACTTAGATTAAGTGAAGTGCAACAGCTTCTTGATGTAAACAATATTTATCCAGTCATAAAAAAATTAATAGAAAAAAGTGTTTGCTTTATTTGGGAAGAATTGAAAGAAAAATACAAACAAAAGATTGAAACGTATATTTCTTTACATCCTACTTATAATAATGAAGAACAGTTGGAATCCTTACTCAATAACTGGACCAAAGCGCCCAAGCAAATGGAGCTTTTACTGGCCTATTTACACTTAAAACAAAAAAATGGAGAAGTAATTCAAAGCGAACTCTTGAAGAAAGCCAATGCAAATGCAGCGCAGTTAAAGGGATTAATTGAAAAAGGAATTGTATTTTCCGAAAAAAGAAGTGCAGATCGATTGCCCACTTTACCCAAACACATTTCATTTGAATTTACATTGTCAGATGAACAAGAAAATGCTTTGAATGAAATAAAAAGTTGTTTCAATGAAAAAAATGTTTGTTTATTACATGGGGTAACAGCTAGCGGTAAAACACAGCTCTACCTAAAAATAATTGAACAGCAAATTATGCTCAACCAGCAAGTGTTGTATCTATTACCCGAAATTGCACTAACAGCCCAAATGATTAGAAGACTGCAAAAAAATTTAGGCGGTCATATTGCTATATATCATTCAAAATTTAATCCGAATGAACGGGTAGAAATTTGGAATAAAATAAAATCAGGTGAAACAAAAGTAGTACTAGGTGCACGCTCGGCACTGTTTCTTCCCTTTAATAATTTGGGATTAATTATTTGTGATGAAGAACACGATGCATCTTACAAACAACAAGACCCTGCGCCAAGGTACCATTGTAGAGACGCAGCCATTTATTATGCTTCACTATTTAATGCAAAAGTATTATTAGGCAGTGCCACTCCTTCCATTGAAAGCTACTACAATGCTAAACTAAATAAATACGGGTTGGTTGAATTAAACAAAAGATTTAGCAATATTGCTCTTCCTCAAATAAATTTAATTGATACTAAAAAAACAAGCACCCATAATGCGATAAAAAGCCCCTTAACACCGGCACTCATTGAAGCCATTCACGCAACCTTAAATTCAAAAAAACAAGTAATCCTTTTTCAAAATAGAAGGGGGTATTCCCCTTACATACTGTGTGAAACTTGTGGCTGGATTCCACATTGTCAGCATTGTGATGTTACATTAACTTATCATAAATCAAAAAATAAATTAAGTTGCCATTATTGTGGAGCAGCATATCCTGCTATCAATACTTGTGCTGCATGTGGCAGCCATCAGTTTATTCAGAAAAATTTTGGAACTGAGAAAATCGAAGAATTGGTAGCAGAAGAATTTTCGGAAGCAAAGATTGCCCGCATGGATTATGACAGCATCAAAGGAAAAAATGACCACGATAATTTAATCAAATTATTTGAACAACAGAAAATAGATATTTTAGTAGGGACACAAATGGTGGTAAAGGGATTAGATTTTGAACATGTAAGTTTAGTGGGAATTATTGATGCAGATGGGATTTTGAATTTTACGGATTTTAGAGTTAATGAAAGGGCATACCAATTAATGGAACAAGTAAGTGGAAGAGCGGGCAGAAAAAATGGTCAAGGGCAAGTACTTATTCAGGTAAGTAATTTACAACATCCTGTTTTACAATATGTAAAAGAACACAACTATCTAAATTTATTTCAATTTGAAATAGATAATAGAAAACATTTTGCATATCCTCCATTTACCCGGCTCATACAAATTATTTTTAAACACAAAGAAAAACACCTTGCAGAAGAGGCAGCCAATATTTTGATGCAAAACATGAAGAAAAACTATGGTGCAATGATGAATGGCCCTTCACAACCAATTGTTGACAGAGTAAGGAATCAATACTTATGGGAAGTGCTAATTAAAGTTCCAAAAGATGCAAACATAATTCTACATTGCAAAAAAACCATCCAACAAAATATCGTATATATCCAATCAAATAAACGTTACAGAAGCGTTTATATCATACCAAATGTTGACCCTGTTTATTAAACATTGTGCAACAACCATTGCACATCAGTATCTTTCTTAAACCAAGTCATTTGTCGTTTTGCATATTGCCGAGTATGTATCTTAATCTGCTGAACAGCTTCAGGTAACGTGATGCTACCATTCAAATAATCGAACATTTCTTTATATCCTACCGTTTGTAATGCAGTTTTATCTTTGTAATTGATCACACTATTTACTTCAGCTTCTAATCCCATTGTTATCATCTGATCAACCCTATTATTAATCCTTTCTGTTAATTGGTCCATCGGCATTTCAAGTCCTATTTTCTTAATAGTGAAATCGCGTTCTTTTTTTTGTGCAGATCTGAAAAAAGTAATCGATTTACCCGTTGCAATTAAAACTTCCAACGCTCGCATCAACCGCTGCGGGTTTTGTTGTTCGGCAGAAACCCAGAAATCAGGGTCTTTATGCTTTAACTCTGCTTGCAACCAAATAAGTCCTTTTTTTTCATATTCACTAACAATGGAAGCTCTTACTTCTGCTGGAATAGTAGGCATAGGATCAATTCCTTCACAAAAGGCTTTAATATATAAACCGGTGCCTCCCACCATAACAACGGAATCATTCTGTGAAAAAATCTCCCTGGTTTTTTGCAAAGCGAATTGCTCAAAATAGCCAGCATTAAGGTCTTCTTCAACAGAATGACTTGCAATAAAATGATGTTTAACTTCTGCCAACTCCTCTACCGATGGTCTGGCAACACCTATAGATAATTCACTAAAACACTGTCTTGAATCAGCAGAAATAATTTCGGTATTCAATTGTTTAGCTAACGAAATAGCATAGCTGGTTTTACCAACCGCGGTTGGTCCAACCACTATGTAAACTGTTTTATTATTCAAAGTCTGCATTTTGATCGTCTCCTAATTCCATTTCATCATCTCCGTCCAAATCTGCTTCTTCACCTTCTTCACCAAAACCATCCGAAGCTTCATTTAAATCGTACTTTTCTTCTATATCAGCAAACTTATCACCCAATAAGCTCTTAGTACCATACTGCTGTGGCCCAATACCTTCTGACCTAGAAACAGATGGATATACTGTTTTAGCAGTTTCTTCTTTACTTATATTGATTAATGCAATTAAAAAAGTCCACTGTTTGGCAAAATCATATTCGTAAATAAATTTTTGATCGGTATTAATAATTTCAGATCCGATAATGGTATCAGACATTAAAAGCGGTTCTGCCTTATACTGCTTATCATAACGCGCAAAGCTAATTTCTCTTCCACGCAACCAATTATCATTACTTCTGTAAAAAGTTGCTTGGTGTTTATTATCAAATTCATACGCTTTTAAGATTGCAAAATGCAAGTCTTGAAAATTTTGTGAATGTTTAATCACAATGTCACGATAAATAGCATCATCTTCTTCAAGGTAAATTCTAAACTTTAATACAGCCATCGCATTCAGCTTTTTGGAGTTGCAAATTACTAATTATTTAACGGGTTTTAGATTAAGTTCTGCTGCTTTTTCTAACATAAACTGATATGCAGCTTCAAAATTATTGACTATAATGCCATCCAAAATCGCTTCACGAATCGCATCTTTAATAATTCCAACATTTTTCCCGGGTGAAAGTGCAAATATTTCCATAATTAATTCACCTGAAATAGGCGGTTGCCAGTTTCTTACCCTATCTGACTCTTCTACAACCAACATTCGTTCCTTCACCAATTCAAAATTTTTCAAAAAACGCATTACTTTGTTTTTGTTTTTACTGGTAATATCAGCTGAACAAAGTGTCATTAAATCATCAATATCGTCTCCTGCATCAAATAGTAAACGCCTCACTGCGCTATCGGTAATATTTTCTTTAGTTAAACTAATTGGTCGCAAATGCAGTAATACCAATTTTTGTACATACCTCATTGACTCATGCATCGGCAATTTTAAAGCAGAAAATATTTTAGGGACCATGCGAGCACCAACAACCTCATGACCATGGAACGTCCACCCATGACCGTCTTCAAACTTTTTTGTAGCTGGTTTGCCAATATCATGCAATAATGCAGCCCAACGTAACCAAATATTATTTGTATGCACACAAATATTATCAAGCACTTCCAATGTATGATAAAAATTATCTTTATGCCCCTTCCCATCGATATATACTGCACCATGTAAATCGAGCATCTGTGGAAATATTTGTTTCAATAAACCAGATAAATACAACAAATTCCAACCTACAGAAGGTTTGTCTGTTTTCATGATTTTATTGAGTTCGTCGGTAATTCTTTCCTGAGAAACAATTTTCATACGATAAACATTTTCTCGAATTGCTGCAAATGTAATCGGCTCTATCGCAAAACCCAATTGTGTTGCAAAACGTATGGCACGCAACATTCTCAACGGATCATCACTAAAAGTTTGAATAGGCTCTAACGGTGTTTGAATTACTTTATTAGCAATTGCCGACAATCCATTAAATGGATCAATTAATTGGCCAAAATAAAGACTATTTAAGTGAATGGCTAAGGCATTCATGGTAAAATCTCTCCGATTTTGATCGTCTTCTATTGTTCCTTGTTCAACCTCAGGCTTTCTGCTATTTAGTTGATAACTTTCTTTTCTGGCACCAACAAACTCTATTTCAAAATCGTCCCATTTAATCTGCGCAGTTCCAAATGTTTTAAAAAAAGCAACTGCTGGCCTGGGATGTAATGTATCTGCAAAAGCATTGGCCAATTCAATTCCATCACCAATACAAACAATATCTGCATCTTTTACTGGTCGTCCAATCACTTTATCACGCACAAAACCACCTATCAGGTAGCAAGGCATATTCAATTGATCGGCTACAGCACCAATTTTTTTAAATATTGCTAATTCTTTAGACGAAAATTGTATCTCCATTCCTGCAAATGTATAGTTATTAAAGTGGCAGTGTATCAATTAATTGGCTAATCTGTATGGTTTGCGCACAATTAAAATGCTTTAGTGGGCAATCTTTTTTACCATGCAATCCACATGGCCTGCAAACAAGTTTTTCTGGTGTTTCTATAACAAATGATTTAGTAGAAAGTGGACCAAAACCAAATGCAGGTATAGTTGAACAATAAATGGCTGTTACAGGTGCATCTACTGCAGAACAAAAATGCATGGGAGCCGAATCATTCACATAATTCATCATTGCGTTCCGCATTAATGCGGCTGATTGCAAGAAATTTAATTTGCCAGCCAAAATTTCACATTGAGAACTATTACTATTAGTAATAATCCGATGACAAACTTCAACATCACTAGGGGCTCCCAATAAATAAATCCTTATATGATTAGGTACTTTATTGATAAAGTCGACCCACTTGTTTTCAGCAAATTGTTTAGTATACCAAACAGAAGTAGGTGCTATGCATATGTATTGCTCACTTTTCCATTTTGCTACAAAATGCTCGTCGGAATCAGATGGGTATAAAACAGGCTTTCCTACTGGCAAAGTACATAACGATTGCAGCAATAAATGATTCCTATCAACTTCATGACCGCCTGTTCCTTCAGTTTCTATCAAGTGCTTTACCGAAGTAGTAAAAAATAAATGAAAAGGATTTTTGTTGAAACCAATAGTTTGTTCCGATCCAGAAAAAGCAGTTAAAAAACCAGTTGCGGCAAAACGCTGTAAATTCAATACCAGCGAATACCTAGATTTTCTAATCTGATGCAACAAGGAAAATAAATGGCGGTATTTATGCTGTTTTTTATTCCAAACCAGTACGCTATTGATATAAGGATGATTGTCAAATAAAGTTTCATTTCCCTTTCTTACCAAAATATCCAATGAAGCTTGTGGATAGGCCTTGTGAAGGGATGCTAATAGGCCAGTTGCTAAAACAACATCCCCTATAAAAGCTGTTTGTATTACCAATATACTTCGCATGATGCAAAGCTACAACAGTAAAAGTATTTTATACATATACAAGTTCTTTGCACAATTGAATATGCTTAATTCACTATTTCAACAAAATATTGACGCCGATTTTAATCGTATATATTATATATATTTTACATTATTATCTAATAAATTGTGGGAATAATTAGGGTAATTAAGCAAATTCTAAACTGTATTTTTGCAAAAAAGAAAAAATGATACAAGAAATGATTGCAACAGCTTGGGAAAATAGAGCGTTGCTTAAAGAAGAGCAATATATTAATGCTGTAAAAGATGTAATCGAATCTGTTGATAAAGGTACTTTAAGGGTTTCATCACCTACTGAAAATGGGTGGGTAGTGAATGAATGGGTGAAACAAGCTATATTAATGTATTTTGGTATCCAACAAATGCAAACTTGGAATACACCCCCATTTGAATTCTACGATAAAATGCTTTTAAAAAGCAATTATAAAGAACTTGGGGTAAGAGCTGTTCCTCCAGCTACAGCCAGATATGGGGCATATATTGCAAAAAATGTGGTATTGATGCCCAGCTATGTAAATATTGGTGCTTTTGTTGATGAGGGTACAATGGTAGACACTTGGGCAACAGTAGGAAGTTGTGCGCAAATAGGAAAAAATGTGCATTTAAGCGGAGGTGTGGGCATTGGTGGTGTATTAGAGCCTTTACAAGCTAGTCCTGTAATTATTGAAGATGGATGCTTTATTGGAAGCAGGTGTATTGTTGTAGAAGGCGTTATTGTAGAAAAAGAAGCTGTATTAGGTGCGAATGTTGTATTAACTCAATCTACCAAAATTATAGATGTAAGCGGCTCAGAACCTATTGAAATGAAAGGTAGGGTGCCAGCAAGAAGTGTAGTAATCCCTGGTAGTTATACTAAAAAATTTAATGCAGGTGAATACCAGGTAAGTTGTGCATTAATAATTGGTCAAAGAAAACCTAGCACTGATTTAAAAACCAGTTTAAACGATGCGCTTAGAGATTTTAATGTAAGCGTTTAATTTAAAATGAGTGATGTAACCCAAAACGCTAAATACCTAATTGGTTTTTTCATCAGCCTTACTGGTGCAATTTTATTCTCTACCAAAGCCATTATTGTAAAAATGGCTTTTAATAGAACTGGCGTAGATGCAGTTACATTATTAACATTAAGAATGTTGGTTGCACTGCCCTTTTACATAGTTGCTGCATGGTTCTCACAAAAGAGAACAATTGCACAACCATTATCTACCAAATATTGGTTAGGTATAATAAGCATGGGCATAATGGGTTATTATCTTAGTAGCTTATTTGATTTTATTGGTCTTCAATACGTTTCGGCTGGGCTAGAAAGATTAATCCTTTTTTTATACCCAACTTTCGCAGTGTTAATCAATACCTATTTATTTAAAAGTAAATTATCACAAACCCAGTTGGCAGCACTAATACTTACTTACATAGGTATTGGTGTTGCCTATTTTTCTGAAGTGCAGACAGCAAGCATTGGCCCTCAATTTTATTTTGGCACTTTGATGATTTTTTTATGTGCAATTACTTATTCATTTTATTTGGTTGGAACCGGAAAATTAGTTGAAAAAGCTGGCGCAACAAGGTATACAGCCTTTGCCATGCTGGCAGCAACTGTAGGCATTTTTTCGCACTTCATAGCCACCCAGCATTTTAGCACAATTTTAATTAGCCAAAAGCTGATTGTATATGCGCTGGCGCTGGGTACTATTGCAACCGTACTACCCTCCTTTTTATTGAGCTTTGGAATGAAAAAAATAGGCACCAACAATGTTTCGATCATTACAAGCATCGGTCCTGTTTCTACCATAATTCAAGCACATTATTTTTTAGGAGAAAAAATAATACCCATGCAAATAGCAGGAACCTTATTAGTTATCATAGGTGTTCTATTAATTGGTTGGAAAAATAGAAAAGGGTAAATCATACTTAACTATTCGATAAACACAAAAAAAGGCTTTGCAAATATTGCAAAGCCAGTAGTTATTTACTACAATGGTTTAAATTGGAGGGATATTAGATATTAAAATTCAGTAATTGACTACCGTATTGTTACACAAAGTTAACTTAATGAATTTTGTTAACAAGTAGTTAACAAGCCCTATTTTCACGTAATTGATCGACATTTTTGTAGTTATAGCACTACAAAAAAATCAGCTTGTGTTCTAACGAATATTTAATCAATTCGGTATTGTTTTTAAAATTCATCTTCTCTAATATTCTTGCCCTATAAGTACTTACAGTATTAATGTTCAAATGCAATATTTCGCTTACTTCTGAGACCGATTTCCCCTCTGAAATCAATTTCATAACTTCAAATTCTCTATCAGAAAGATTTTCATGTGGCAATCCAGTATCACCATTATCAATAGTACCTGCCAGCATTTCTGCAACGCTGTTGGTAAAATATTTTCTCCCATTAAGAATTTGCTGAACTGCAGTAATTAATTCATATGATGAGGACTCTTTAGTTAAAAATCCTGCTGCACCAGCTCTTATACATCTAACCGCATAATGTTCGGCGGCATGCATACTAAGCACAAGAATGGGAATTTGAGGGGCATTGATTTTAATTTGTTTAATAATATCAATAACACTAGAACCTGGCATACTCAAATCTGTAATAATGATGTCCCAACTGTCCATTACAGCTTTCTTATATAATTCATCAGCATCTCCAACACTTTCAATTTCTGCAAATGGAAATACATCTAGTAAAATTTTATTGATCCCTTCAAGAATTAAACTATGGTCATCTGCTATGATAATTCGCATTTTGCATTAATATTATACATATTAAAATTAATAAAATATTTTAATATCTGCCACCCTTATTTAAAAAATATCTTTAAAATACTATATAGTAGTAAATTTTTCTAGATTTTCTGATATTATTTCATCTTTACGCCAAAATTTCTTAGAAAATTGCATGATATCTTTTTTTAAAATTGAAACCGAACACTTCCAAATACTCCGAAATTTTGTGATGGCTGTATTTTTGAACTTGACATACCCAACGGCAATGGTGGCGCTTTACGCCATAAAAAATCAATCCTGAAAAATCCAAATATATTATCAAATCCGGTACCGTACTCAAAATAGGTATGCGACATTAATGAACGTAGTTGATAACTACCTAATTCTGTTTTATTGATTTTTTTGTTAGCATTCGACATCTCTCCCCAAACCCCTTTCAATGTAAAAAATTGCCTCATTTTACTTTTCCGCATGAAAGGAAGGATATTTAGCAGCTTCTTTTCTATACTATGTTCGAATTGAAACCCAACATATTTGTCACTAAAATATTCAAACCGATTCATTAAATTAAATCCATTTTTATTATACATATACACTTCATTCCCTGGATGTAATTCTAGTAACATAAATGGTAGACTATCTCCAAAAACTTTTCCCGCATAGGCATTGTAGGTAACTTTTCCCCACTGTGGAATTCTAAATTGATGTGAAACACCTACATGAATTTTATGGTAATCGTATTCGCCCCCTAATGATCCTTCTAATCCTTTTGATAGCCGTAGATCGTAAACAGGTGCATTACTCTTCAATCGAATTGTTTTTCGATTAGTAATTATTTTTCGCTCACCAGGTGCGTATCTAAACCGCAGCATCAAATCTGTATTGATTAATGGAGCGAAAGATCCATGCTTAAAATGTGTGTGTGACGGTAATGGTGAATAAGTTTCATAATCTGTTCGAGTTATACTGATGGTAGAACTTAATCCCGATTCCCAGTCTTTAATTATTGCGCCCTTCCATTCCTTTAATCCTAAAAACTTTTGAGGAATGTTAGGCCTTCGAATAAGCTGGCTAAACATATTATCAATTGTAACATCTTCTTCATTAAATCTTACTCGTCCATTATCAAAGTCGTTGATGTAGGAGGCTTGAACCACCAACCCTTTATGACTAGGTATTTTGTAATTAACTGCTAGCTTGTGTTTAAATTGATGATCTTTCACACCATAAGCCAAATAACCATTCAAACGCAAATATTTACTGAATTTTTCTGTTGTGCCAAGATCAAATCTCAATCTCAATCCCTCTAACTTATTTCCACTAAACCACTTAAACCACGGACCAATCTCTACTTTACCCATTTTGCGATAGCCATCTACAATAAATTCTACATTACGCATATATTTTTTAAAAATTGGAACAGTTTTAAGCGTATCAATCATTTTAAAAACTTTTTGCTCATTGGCATTCAAAGGTTCTGGTCGATTAATATCCCAATAAACTTTTCCCCTTTCTTTTGCACTGTCTACAACAAAAACTTCTTCATCTTTTTTATTAAGTAAAATGGCATGTTCTACCTCTTCCGTATTTGTCCTAACAGAATTATATGCAGCTGTTTTCCGAACTATAAATGTAAGCTTGTCTTTTTTAAATGGCGACAAATCCATTACCATTTTGTCTTTACGAAAAATCCACTGACCATTTTCCATTGGCCCAAATTCTTGAACTATACTAAGTCTATTCACAAAATTTATATCAGCAGTAGCAGATAAATTGAGTGTGATTTTTTGAATAGCCCAGTTAGTAGAATGTATCCAACAATCTCCCTGAAAAGTATTTTCTCCTTCTCGTAATGGCTTAAATAATAAATGAAAATATTTATCTCCATTAATCAACTGCGTATCAGCACCTTTAAAATAATAATATTTATCTGCAACACTACTAATTGGACTAATAAACTCTTTACCAAAAAGTTTCATGTAATCTTGATACATGTTTACTTTTTGATTAATCCCTCCAACAAATTGCATGATCGTTTCATTTTTAATGCCATGCATCTGTGCAGCTTTAATTTCTTCTCTAATTTTAGTTGGATCACTACTATAATAATAATTCGATAACGACTCTGTCATGAAAACAGGTAAAAATGGTCGCTGCTCTGTTACACTATCTATATTATCTAATAAAAAGGAAAATGGTTTTAAAATTTTTATATGCTGGAAACTCTCCCTAGTAACATTGTTTATGTCTAGCTCTAATTTATTGTATAATTCACAAGCATATTGTTGATATTTATATGGGTTATTTTCTATTTTATGGGATACAATATTTTTCCACCAACGTAAACCCTTATTAAATTTTGTCTTCACCATCACCCCTTCATTTACCTTTAGCTTAGACAACATCAGTGTAATTAAACCAGTTTCACTATTGCTAGAAAATGGATACGAATAAGGCTCAAAACCAACATAGTAAATAATTAGGGTATCTATGTCAAAGTTAGACTTTCGCAATATAAAAGCACCAGCACTATCTGTGGTGGTTCCCCACCCAGCTTTTCTCCATTGAATACTGGCAAATGGCACTAATTCTTTTGTAAACTCATCAAACACTTTGCCCTTAATAGTACCACTATTTTGGGCTTTAAGAGAATTACTAAAACTCCCAATTAATAATAATAATAATAATATAAAGCGTTGAACTTTACAAAAAATGAGCAGCATATAGTTTTAGTTATCCGAATTTAATTAAATATAATTCATTCATGTTAATAGAAAAAATATATGTCCCTTATTTTTATTATATATTATTTTTTATTAATATTTATTAAAATTGCATTGCATGAAAATCATTTTATTCACACTTATTAAAGTTGAAGTCTTTATCTACCTATTTTAATGATGAAATTTGGTGAACAAATATTCAATCCAATCGACCACTGATTTATTTATCTTTACCCGATTAATATATTGACTATGCTTAAAGTAGGCGTTTTTGGAGTAGGGCACTTGGGGAAATTTCACCTGAATAACTGGCAAGAAATTGAAGGCATTAAATTGGTAGGTTTCTTTGATCCTAATAATGATAATGCAAAGGAAGTAACTGAAAAATATGGCCTAAAGCGCTATATGGATGAGGAAAAGCTAATAGACGCATGCGATATAATTGATGTTATTACCCCCACTAATCACCACTATTCCATTTGTATGCAAGCTATCCGCAAAGGAAAGCACGTATTTGTTGAAAAACCAATTACCAATACTATACAAGAAGGCAGAGATATCATGAATTTAGTGAGAGAAGCCAATGTAAAAGTGCAAGTTGGTCATGTTGAAAGATTCAATCCTGCTTTTCTTGCAGTAAAAGATATTCCAATGAACCCCATGTTCATTGAAGTACACAGATTAGCTCAATTTAACCCAAGAGGGACTGAAGTGAGCGTTATTCTCGATTTAATGATTCATGATATTGATATTATTTTAAGCATCGTAAAAAGTGATGTTAAAAATATTGCAGCCAGTGGAGTAGCTGTATTAACAGATACCCCTGATATTGCCAATGTTCGAATAGAATTTAACAACGGTTGCGTTGCTAATTTAACCAGCAGTCGCATCAGTATGAAAAAAATGAGAAAAATGCGCCTATTTCAAAAAGATGCATATATCGGTATCGACTTCCTTGAAAAGAAAACGGAAATCATCAAACTAAAGCAAGAAGATGATGTAAACGCTTTCTCTTTTGATATTGATACCACAAATGGTAAAAAATCTATTGCAATTAACACCCCAATTATTGAACCAGTCAATGCAATTAAACTTGAGTTAGAATCATTTGTTGATGCAATTATTCACAATAAAACAACAGTGGTTAGTGAAATTGACGGTTTTTTAGCTATGGAGGTTGCACATAAAATTTTAGAAAAAATAAACAATACAGGTATCTTAAATTAACCTTCTCTTTCTCCGAGTATATGATCGGCAAGTATTAAGTCAATTGGGCGAGTAATTTTAATGTTTTGATAATCACCTTCTACCAAAAACACTTTACCTCCATTTGCCTCCACTACTGAAGCTTCATCGGTAAATGTATCTTGATAAGGCTGATTAAATGCTGACAATATTATATTGCTTTGAAATGTTTGAGGAGTTTGAATCAGTCGAACACTATTTCGATCTATTAAATGATTACCATAACCATCTACTAACCGAATACTATCTGTTGCTGCAACAGCTGGTATTGCAGTACCATGCGTTACTGCCTGTTGAAAACATCGTTGAATCAATTCGGAAGTTACTAAACAACGTACCCCATCATGTACAAAAATAATTGCAGGATCAACTACTTTCGATAATCCATTCTTTACTGATTCAAACCTTGTAAGTCCACCCTTAACAATAGTTGTTTGCTGAACAATTCCCATATTCATTGCTAACTCAATCCCTTCCTGCATAAAATCTTTAGGCAATACTAGAATCAATTGAATATCTGCATAAGCTTGTATGAAAGCAGAAATAGTATGCCAAAGTATTGACCTACCTTTCAACAATAAAAATTGTTTTGGGGTATTGCTACCCATTCTTAATCCTGCACCACCTGCTGTAATTACCGCAACTTTATGCATATATTTTCTATAATTATTAATGGTCAATTGTAATTTTTCTGATAACCATTTATAGTTTGCTTAGGCTTTGTTGGATATGCTTTAATTCATATCATACTATCTGTAAATAGCAACATTATTTGTACCATGGTTATTTTTTACACCTCTATACATTCCCGCACTATTAAAAATCAGTGCTGCATTTCCTGCAGCATCTACACCTATCATACCACCCTCGCCATTCATGTTCATTAATTTTTCATGGACTACTTTTTGCATTGCATCATGCAAATTCAAGTTCTTGTATTCCATCAAACAACTTACATCATAAGCAGCAACAGATCTTATGAACATCTCACCATGTCCTGTGCAACTAATCGCACAAGTCTTGTTATTAGCATAAGTTCCTGCTCCTATTACAGGACTATCACCAATTCTTCCATACTTTTTATTGGTCATTCCACCAGTTGAAGTAGCAGCTGCAATATTTCCGTTACTATCACAAGCTACAGCTCCCACAGTTCCAAATTTTTTATCCTTCATTAACTCTTCTAAGTGATGATGGGTATGGTCTAATGAATAATTATCGGAGTCTCTTATTGCTTTCCATTGATCGTACCTAAACTGGGAATAAAAGTATTCATCAGGTTCTAATTTTATACCTTGTTTTATTGCAAAATCGTTCGCACCCTTTCCGCTCAAAAAAACATGGTTGCTGTTTTGCATTACTTCAACTGCCAGTTCTATTGGATTCCTTACATTTCGGATACCGGCAACAGCACCAGCCATTAAATTTTTTCCGTCCATGATAGCCGCATCCATTTCTTGAACGCCCTTTTTAGTAAATACAGCCCCTCTACCTGCATTAAATAAAATATTATCTTCTAAAATAACTAATGCCGCTTTTACAGCATTTACAGCAGATCCTCCTTCATGCAACACAGCATAGCTAATATCCAATGCATTTTGCAACCCCATTAAATAAGCCGCTTCTAATTCAGGAGTCATATCGTCTTTTAAGATAGTACCCGCCCCCCCATGGATAGCAATCGTATAGTTATTCATAAAATCTATGATTTACTGATAGAATGGAAAATGTTTGCTTTAATACAACAAGTATCATTAAATATTTCCGATTAATTCAACAACAATTTACATTCGTTTAATAGTTTCTCTTTAACAATTGCTGCAGTCCCCACTTCTTCACAAACTAATCCACCGGCAATATTAGCCATTTCGGCAGCTAATCGCATATTTCGTGTAGCAGCATATACTAAAGAAGCGACAGCAATTACTGTATCCCCTGCGCCACTTACATCAGCAATATTTCGAACATGAGTGGGTATAATTAAAGATTCATTTCCTTGCTCAAAAAAAACGCCTTTTTCTGAAAGGGTGATAAATGATATGTCATGTTGCAAGTATTGCTGAAGAGCCTGATGTACTTCATTTAATGTCGATAAACTTACTTGATCGATTAATAAATTCAACCCTTCTTTTACTTCCTTCAAATTGGGCTTAAATAAAGTAACCCCTTTATATGTCAAGAAATTTTTTCGTTTTGGATCCACCGCTGTAATTACTCCATTTTTATTGCAATATTCAGTAATTGATTCAATTACTTTTTTGGTCAACACTCCTTTATTGTAATCTTCAAAAATCAGTATTTGTGGTCTGGCTTCATCAATATATTGGTATACAGCCGCTATCAATTGGTTTTCTAATGCCTCGTCTATATCATGCGTATATTCTGCATCTAACCGCATCATTTGCTGATTTCTGCTCATTACCCTCATTTTATTGGTAGTAATTCGGGTTGGTGTACTAATGATTGAGGTGGTATTGATATGGCTATTTTTCATTAATTGCTTCAATTCATTCCCATCTGCATCTTCACCAATTACCGATATTATAGCAGTTTGAGCACCTAAAGAAGCTGTATTCAAGGCTACATTTGCTGCTCCTCCAACACGTAATTCTTTTTTTTGAAATGCAACCACCGGAACGGGTGCTTCAGGTGAAATTCTATCTACATTTCCAAACCAATAAGTATCTAACATTACATCCCCTACAATCAACACCTTTGTGTTGCTAAATCCCTCAAATAATTGATCGAAATTCATCTAGTCTTTTTTTGATGTATTAACTGCTAAATAATACAAAGGTATTCCCAATAATGTTATTACCAAACCAGGCCATGTAAATGCTGGTTTATAAATAAATAATAAAACACAAAAACTAGCGCCCATTAATATATATACTAAGGGTAAAATTGGATAGCCAATTGCTCGGTAAGGCCTTTCAATATCTGGTCTTTTTTTACGGAGTATAAAAATGCCCACGATAGTAAGAATGTAAAAAATTACCACGATAAACGAAACCATATCTAATAAATCACCATATTTCCCACTTAAACACAATAAAGAAGCCACCACACATTGTGCCCATAAAGCCCATTCAGGCACTGCATTCTTATTTAGTTTTGCAGCATTTTTAAAAAAAAGCCCATCTTGTGCCATGGTATAATATACTCTAGCTCCTGCAAGGATCAACCCGTTGTTACAGCCAAATGTAGAAACCATAATCATAGCTGCTATAATATAAGTGCCGCTATTCCCAAAAATAGCATTTGAAGCAGTTACAGCAACTCTATCAGATGATGCAAAAGCAATGTCATGCAGTGGCAATACACTTAAATACATCAAATTAGCAGCAACATATATTAGGGTTACAATTAATGTTCCTAAAAAAAGACTCAACCCAATATTTCTTTTTGGATTTTTTATTTCGCCTGCAATAAAAGTAACATTGTTCCAAGCATCACTACTAAAAATAGACCCCACCATAGATGCAGCTATGGCACCCATTGCCCCCGAACCAATAATTGGCGCAATAATAGTTGCAGAAAGTCCATTTTCGGCATTCCCTTTACTTAAATTTTTCATCGTCCAAGCATCAGCCCAATTTGCATTCCATATTTCAGATTTTGCAGCTAATAAAAATCCGAATGCAATTAACCCAAATAACGATAGTAGCTTGGTTACAGTAAATATGGTTTGAATAATTTTACCACCATTAACACCTTTTGTATTGATATAAGTTAAAAAAATGATGATGATAATTGAAACAAATTGCGCTGGATATATTTTAAATGGCCCAAATAAAAAAAGGATATTGTCGGAATTCATTTCTAATCCAGGGAAAAAATAAGCTGCAAATTTGCAAAAAGCAACGCCAACAGCAGCAATAGTTCCCGTTTGTATCACAGCAAAAAAGCTCCAACCATATAAAAATCCAGTTAACCGATTGTATGATTCTTTTAAATAAACATATTGACCACCAGCTTTAGGGAACATTGCACTTAGTTCACCATAACTTAAAGCGGCTGTTAATGTCATAAAACCGGTTAAAAGCCAAACTGCAATGAGCCATCCTGCACTTCCCACATTTCGGGTAATATCCGCACTAACAATAAATATTCCAGATCCAATCATGCTACCAGCAACAATCATAGTAGCATCTAGCAAGCCAAGGGTAGGCTTAAATGTAGTTGTAGTCTCAGTCATAAAAAATTCCCGCTCTTTTGGAAGCGGGAATGAAGATAACAAATATGATTGATGATTTATTTTTTTGTAGGATACAACTTATTCAACCCTTTTACTAGGTCTTCTGTAATATTGTAAGCACTATCTTTAAGATACATAAATTCAGGTGCGCTAGAAAATACATATGCAAAACCTTTGTCTTTATTGTATTCTTTCAAATACTCTTCTATTTTCTTTTTAACATCTTGCAATTTTTTGAAGCTTTCATCTTGCATTTCCTGTGCCATCATTTGCTCTTTACCTTGATAAGTTTTCTGCATTTGTTCTAATTCCTGTTGCTTATTTGCTAACTCTGCTTGAGATAGCGTTTGAGCAGATCTTTGCAAATCTTGGTATTTATTGGTAAATACATTTTTTAACTCATTCAATTGACGACTATTCGCTAAATCCTTTGCTTGCAAGGCATTGCGTATTTCCTTGAAATATTCGAAATTATTTTGAATAGAATCAGACTCAAAATATGCTATTCTGAAGCTTCCAGCAGGAGCCATTTTTGAAGCAGCCGATGAGGAAGTCGACTTTTTATCAGAAAGCTGGAGATAAAATAAAACAGCAATAGCCAATGCTATTACTACATTAAAAATAAGTGTAGAATTCTTCATATAATATTTTTTATTGATTATGCTTTATTCAGTAAAAAAGTAGGAAGCATGGCTTCCTACTTTTTTTATTTATTGTTACGAAACAATTATTCCTCTTCATCAAAGCTCATCGCTTCTCTGGTGGTTGCAAGTACTTCGTATTCTTCTTTACTTCCTACTATCATATTCTCAAACTCTTTTTGTCCAGAACCAGCAGGAATTAAGTGTCCGGTAATTACATTCTCTTTCAGTCCTAACATGGCATCTGTTTTACCTTGAATTGCAGCCTGACTTAACACTTTAGTTGTTTCTTGGAATGAAGCAGCTGAAATCCAGCTTTGTACACCCAACGAAGCTTTAGTAATACCTAAAAGAACCGGTGTAGCAGTAGCAGGTTTTGCATCCCTAACCTCTACCAATTGCTTATCTCCTCTGCGAAGTATAGAGTTTTCTTCTCTAAATTCACGAACAGTAACAATTTGACCAGCTCTCATTTTAGTACTTTCGCCAGCATTGGTTACCACTTTCTTATCGTAGATACGATCATTTTCTTCAATAAAGTCAAAACGATCTTCTAAATCCTCCTCTAAGAACTTGGTATCACCTGCATCAACAATTTCCACCTTTTTCATCATTTGGCGAACAATCACTTCAACGTGCTTATCATTAATTTTTACCCCTTGTAAACGGTAAACTTCCTGAATTTCATTTACAACGTATTCTTGAACTGCAAAAGGTCCTTTAATAGCTAAAATATCAGCAGGTGCAATTTGACCGTCAGACATTGGTGTACCAGCTTTTACAAAGTCACCGTCTTGTACTAGGATTTGACGAGTTAACGGTACAAGGTATTTTTTCACCATACCATCACGTGATTCTACAATAATCTCACGATTACCACGCTTCACATTACCAAATGATACAACTCCATCAATTTCGCAAACAATAGCAGGATTACCCGGATTACGCGCTTCAAATAATTCAGTTACACGAGGAAGACCTCCAGTGATATCTCTCAATTTGCCTAATATACGAGGAATTTTAACCAATACTTGACCAGCTTTTACTTCATCGCCTTCTTCTACACCTATATGAGATCCTACTGGTAAGTTGTATTGCTTAATGTCTTTTCCTTCAACGATAATAGTAGGTATCTTGGTTTTATCTTTTGTTTCTATTACCACTTTTTCGCGGTGACCTGTTTGTTCATCGGCCTCATCACGATAAGTAATACCATCTAAAATATTTTCGAACTTAATAGAACCGTTAGTTTCTGCAACAATTACATTGTTAAATGGATCCCAAGTACAAATCACATCTCCTTTTTTAACCTGCGCACCATCTTTTACATTTAATGTAGCACCATAAGGAACGTTATTGGTAATCATCAGGCGATCATTTTTCACATCCATAATTCTCACCTCACCTGTACGACCAATTACTATTTTAGATTTAACACCTTCATTGTTTACCGTATCAACAGTCCTTAAACCATCAAACTGAATGGTACCATCGAACTTAGCATTCAATGTAGATTCGATGTTAGAAGAACCTGCAACCCCACCCACGTGGAAAGTACGTAATGTAAGCTGTGTACCTGGTTCACCAATAGATTGAGCAGCAATGATACCAACTGCATCACCTCTCTGTGCAAGATATCCTGTAGCCAAGTTTTTACCATAACATTTCACACAAACACCTCGTTTACTTTCGCAAGTAAGTACAGAACGAATTTCAACTGTTTCAATACCAACTTCATCAATGTATTTAGCAACATCTGAAGAAATTTCTTCACCAGCTAATATGATTAATTCTTCTGTTACTGGATGGTAAACATTGTGTAAAGATGTACGTCCTTCAATTCTATCAGCTAAGCCTTCAATTACATCTTCGTTGTCTTTTAATGCACTAGTTGCATTACCACGAAGTGTTCCACAGTCTTCTTCACTAATAACCACATCTTGTGATACGTCAACTAAACGACGTGTTAAGTAACCAGCATCGGCTGTCTTTAATGCCGTATCGGCCAAACCTTTACGTGCACCATGGGTAGAAATAAAGTAATCCAATACATTCAATCCACCTTTAAAGTTAGAAAGAATTGGGTTCTCAATTACCTCACTTCCAGAGCTACCACTTTTACGAGGTTTAGCCATCAATCCACGAATACCAACTAACTGCTTAACCTGTGTTTTACTACCACGCGCTCCAGAATCAAGCATCATGTAAACAGAGTTAAATCCTTGCTTATCGGTAGCCATTTCACGAATTAGGGTTTCAGTAATTTTCATATCCACTCTACCCCATATATCAATTACCTGATTATAACGTTCGTTATTGGTAATTAATCCCATGTTATAGCTTTCCCAAACCTCATCTACTTCAACTTTTGCACTTTCTAATAACTCATTTCTAAGTTCAGGTACAATTAAATCGTTTACACTAAATGATAAGCCACCACGGAATGCCATACGGAATCCAAGTGTTTTAATATCATCCAAGAATTTGGCAGTTTTTGGAACATCCGTAATTTTTATAATATCACCAATGATTTCTCTTAAACTTTTCTTAGTCAATAATGCATTTACAAATCCAACTTCAACTGGAACATGTTGGTTAAATAATACACGCCCAACAGTTGTTTCAATTAACTTTTTAACCAACTCACCACTTTTCTCTCTTACATTGGTTTTTACTCTAATATTCGCATGTAAATCAACTTTCCCTTCATTGTAAGCAATTACCACTTCATCCATGCTGTAGAATGCCATCCCCTGCCCTCTGATTATTTCGGTATCAGTAGTTTTCTTGCCCTTTGTGATGTAATACAGTCCCAATACCATGTCCTGAGAAGGAAGCGTAATTGGAGTACCATTTTGCGGGTTCAAAATATTGTGAGAAGAAAGCATTAATAACTGAGCTTCTAATATAGCAGCGTTACTTAAAGGTACGTGCACCGCCATTTGGTCACCATCAAAATCCGCGTTGAATGATGAAGTTACCAACGGGTGTAGCTGAATAGCTTTACCTTCTACCAATTTAGGTTGGAATGCCTGGATTGACAAACGGTGAAGTGTAGGGGCACGATTTAATAAAACCGGATGCCCTTTTAATATATTTTCTAAGATATCCCAAATAACAGCTTCTTTTCTATCTACCAATTTCTTTGCAGATTTCACTGTTTTTACAATACCTCTTTCAATTAATTTTCTAATTACAAATGGCTTAAATAATTCTGCAGCCATATCTTTTGGTAAACCACACTCATGAATCTTCAATTCCGGACCTACCACAATTACAGAACGACCAGAGTAGTCAACACGTTTACCCAATAAGTTCTGACGAAAACGACCTTGCTTACCTTTTAATACATCAGATAAAGATTTAAGGGCACGGCCACCTTCAGCCTTAACAGCATTAGATTTACGAGAGTTATCGAATAAACTATCAATTGCTTCTTGCAACATACGTTTTTCATTACGTAAGATTACTTCAGGAGCTTTGATTTCTAACAAACGTTTTAAACGATTGTTACGAATAATTACACGACGATATAAATCATTTAAATCAGAAGAAGCAAAACGACCACCATCTAGAGGAACTAAAGGACGTAATTCTGGAGGAATAACAGGTATATACTGCATTACCATCCACTCTGGGCGATTGGTAATTCTTGTTCCTGCATCCCGAAATGATTCAACCACGCTCAAACGCTTTAAAGCATCCGCTTTACGTTGTTGAGAAGTTTCAGTAGCAGCTGCGTTTCTTAAAGAGAAACTCAACTCATCTAAATCAATTCTTTCTAATAATCCATGAACTGCTTCAGCACCCATTTTAGCAATGAATTTCTGTGGATCTTCATCGGGTAGGTATTGATTGTCTTTTGGAATATTATCCATGATATCGAGGTATTCTTCTTCTGTAAGAAGATCACCCATGTGTAAGTTTTCTTTGATACCACCTTGTAATACTACATAACGTTCATAGTATACGATGGTCTCTAACTTCTTAGAGCTCATTCCTAAGAGATAACCTATTTTATTAGGTAAACTCTTGAAGTACCAAATATGTACAACAGGAACTACTAGTTTAATATGTCCCATGCGCTCGCGACGAACTTTCTTTTCAGTTACTTCTACGCCGCAACGATCACATACAATGCCTTTATAACGGATGCGCTTATACTTTCCACAAGCACACTCATAATCTTTAACAGGTCCAAAAATTCTTTCGCAGAATAAGCCATCACGTTCAGGCTTATACGTACGGTAATTAATGGTTTCAGGTTTTAATACCTCTCCAAAACTTCTTTCTAAAATACTATCGGGCGAAGCCAAACTAATAGTGATTTGCGAAAAAGTTGGTCGTTGTTTGTTTTCTCTTTTGATTGCCATATCGCTGTTGAGAATTTGAATTGTTAGTTGTTAATCAAACTTAAGATCTAAACCTAAACCTCTAAGTTCATGCACCAATACATTGAATGATTCAGGCACGCCTGCTTTAGGAATGTTATCACCTTTAACGATTGCCTCATAAGTTTTTGCACGACCAATGATGTCATCTGATTTAAGTGTTAACAACTCTTGCAAAATGTTTGCTGCGCCATACGCTTCCAATGCCCACACTTCCATTTCACCAAAACGCTGACCACCAAACTGTGCTTTACCACCCAATGGTTGCTGAGTAATAAGACTGTATGGTCCGATTGAACGGGCATGCATCTTATCATCTACCATGTGGTGTAATTTAATCATATAAATAACTCCTACAGTTGCCTTCTGGTGGAAACGCTCTCCTGTTTCCCCATCGTACAAGTATGTATGACCATTTCTTGGAATACCTGCATCCACACAATATTGTTCAATTTGTGTTGTAGAAGCACCGTCAAATATTGGCGTTGCAAAACGAACACCTAAACGCTTACCGGTCCATCCAAGAATAGTTTCATAAATCTGACCAAGGTTCATACGAGAAGGTACCCCTAATGGATTCAGTACAATATCTACCGGAGTTCCATCTTCTAAGAACGGCATATCTTCTGCACGTACTATTTTAGCTACAATTCCTTTGTTACCATGACGACCCGCCATTTTATCACCCACTTTCAACTTACGTTTTACAGCAAGGTAAACTTTAGCCAATTTCAATACACCTGCAGGTAATTCATCACCAATTGAGATGTTGAATTTCTCACGCTTGTATCTACCCAACTCTTCATTGTACTTAATACTGTAGTTGTGTAATAACGTATTGATTTGGTCATCCGTTTTTGCATCTCCAGTCCAACCTAATGGATTTACATTTTGATAATCGATAGTAGCTAAATTCTTAGGATTAAACTTAGCTCCTTTTCCTATCAACATTTCACCAAAGTTATTACTTACACCCGCAGAAGCTTTTTCAGACAAAAGCGTTTGTAATTTTTCTAGTAAAAGGTCTTTAATAACTTCTACATTTTGTTGATGAACTTTCTCTACTTTTTCTAATAAAGCTTTCTCACGGATTTTTCCGTTTTTATCTTTCTTAGCACGTTGGAATAGCTTTTTATCTATTACCACACCTTCAGTTCCGTTAGGTGCTTTTAAAGAGGCATCTTTTGCATCACCCGCTTTGTCACCAAAGATAGCACGCAATAATTTTTCTTCAGGAGTTGGATCAGATTCACCTTTTGGAGTGATTTTACCAATTAAGATATCTCCTTCTTTAATGGTAGCACCGATTCTAATGATACCATTTTCATCTAAATCTTTAGTAGCTTCTTCAGAAACGTTTGGTATATCTGGAGTTAATTCTTCTTCACCCAATTTAGTATCACGAACTTCCAATTCATATTCATCAATATGAACAGAGGTAAACAAATCTTCGCGTACAACTTTTTCACTGATAACGATCGCATCTTCAAAGTTGTAACCTTTCCATGGCATGAATGCTACTTGAAGGTTACGGCCCAATGCCAATTCACCATCTTTAGTTGCATATCCTTCTGTTAAGAAATCGCCTTTTACTACATGTTGACCTTTTTTAACAGCAGGATTTAAATTAATACAAGTAGCTTGGTTAGTTTTGATGAATTTGGTTAATTTATAAATCTGTAAATCATCATTGAAGCTTACCAAACGATCTAAATCGTTTCTATCATAACGAACATGAATTTCATTTGCATCTACAAATTCAACAATACCATTACCTTCTGCATGAATTTGAATACGTGCATCACGAGCAGCTTTACCTTCTAAACCGGTACCTACAATAGGTACTTCCGGTAAAATTAAAGGTACTGCCTGGCGTTGCATGTTTGATCCCATCAATGCACGGTTGGCATCATCATGTTCTAAGAAAGGAATTAGAGATGCACTCAAACCAACAATTTGGTTTGGCGCTACGTCCATATATTCTACTTCACCTTTGTCTAAAATTGGGAAATCACCAGTTTGACGAGAAACAACTCGATCTTCTTGGAATTCACCTTTTTCATTTAACGGAGAGTTACTTTGTGCGATTTTTGCAGAATCTTCTTCTTCAGCGCTTAAGAATGTTAATTCATTCATATTCACTTTCCCAGCTTCAACTTTACGATAAGGGGTTTCAATGAATCCCATATCGTTAATGGCAGCATGCACACAAAGTGTTGAAATCAATCCAATGTTTGGTCCTTCAGGAGTTTCAATGGTACATAAACGACCATAGTGAGAATAGTGAACGTCACGAACCTCAAATCCTGCACGCTCTCTGCTCAAGCCACCTGGTCCTAATGCGGAGATACGACGCTTGTGCGTGATCTCACTTAATGGATTGGTTTGATCTAAGAATTGAGATAATTGAGAAGTACCAAAGAATGAGTTGATAACAGAAGACAAAGTTCTTGCATTAATCAAATCTACCGGAGTAAATACTTCATTATCACGAACGTTCATACGTTCTCTGATGGTACGAGCCATACGAGCTAACCCAACCCCAAATTGTGCGTACAATTGTTCACCTACAGTTCTAACTCTACGATTGCTTAGGTGATCAATATCATCGATCTCTGCTTTCGCATTGGTTAAACGCACTAGGTATTTAATAATTTCAATGATGTCTTGCTTAGTCAATACCTTCTTTGTAAGTGGGTATTCTAAGCCTAATTTTCTATTGATTTTGTAGCGACCTACTTCACCAAGATCATAACGTTTGTCGCTAAAGAATAATTTATCAATAATACCGCGGGCAGTTTCATTATCAGGAGCATCGGCACCGCGCAATTGGCGATAGATGTGCTGAACAGCTTCTAATTCACTGTTTGAGGTATCTTTATTTAATGTATTGTAAATAATTGCATAGTCGCCGCCAACATCTTCTTTTTGGATGAATACACTTTTCACTTCCATTTCAATGATCGTGTCGATAGCTTCTTCATCTAAAACAGTATCGCGCTCCATCACAATTTCATTACGCTCAATACTTACAACTTCACCTGTATCTTCGTCAACAAAGTCTTCAACCCAAGTTCTTAATACACGGGCAGCTAATTTTTTACCAACTTGATTGGCCAATGATTTTTTATCTGCTTTAACTTCGTCAGCCATTCCAAATAATTCAAGAATGTCTTTATCTGTTTCAAAGCCAATAGAGCGCAACAAAGTAGTAACCGGGAATTTCTTCTTACGGTCAATATAAGCATACATTACATTGTTGATATCGGTAGCAAATTCCATCCATGCTCCTTTAAAAGGTATCACACGAGCGGAATAAATTTTTGTACCGTTGGGGTGTACAGACTGACCAAAGAATACACCTGGAGAACGATGGAGTTGGGATACTACTACCCTTTCCGCACCATTAATTACAAATGTACCACGTGGAGTCATGTAGGGTATATTTCCCAAGAACACATCTTGAACGATGGTTTGGAAATCTACGTGTTCTTCATCGTTACAACTTAAACGCAATTTTGCTTTTAAAGGCACAGCGTAAGTTAAACCGCGTTCCATACACTCATCGATGGTGTATCTTGGCGGGTCGATGAAATAGTCGAGAAATTCCAATACAAAGATGTTACGGGTGTCTGTAATAGGAAAATTTTCCTTAAACACACGAAACAGTCCTTCCACATTACGCTTATCCGGCGTAGTTTCTAACTGAAAAAACTCTTTAAAAGATTCCAACTGGATGTCGAGTAGGTCAGGGGCATCAGCCAAATGTTTAGTTTTACCGAAGCCGACCCTGTTGTTCAATGTTGTAGTAGACATATATATGTAAAACCGGTTTTTGTACAAAAATTCAGGGAGAATTTTTCAATTCTCAACATGTTGATTATGAGACACTTACCATACTTTTAGCTAGATATAGAACAAGTAAATATACTAACTAGCCCAAAATAAGGAGGGCAAAGGTACGTAAAGGAGGGAAATAGCAAAAACAAATTTTACGCCAAACTGCTTTTTGTGGATAAATTAACTAAAAAAAAAATATAGAAGCAACAATTGGCATAATATGAAGAGGATAAAGGGGCATTACTAAAATTTTAAAGCCGATAAGCTATAAAACTTATCGGCTTTAAAAAATATGGAAGTTGAATTAATTATTTAACTTCTACTTCAGCACCAGCTTCTTTTAATTTAGCAACTAAATCATCAGCTTCTGCTTTAGAAATACCTTCTTTAACTGGTTTTGGAGCACCGTCAACTAGATCTTTAGCTTCTTTCAAGCCTAAGCCAGTTAATTCTTTAACGATTTTCACAACACCTAATTTGCTAGCACCACCGTTTACTAGAATAACATCAAAAGATGTTTTTTCTTCAACAGCAGCAGCACCTTCGCCACCACCTGCAGCAACTACAACTGCAGCAGCAGCTGGTTCAATACCGTAATCAGCTTTTAATACATCAGCTAATTCTTGTACTTCTTTTACTGTTAAGCCTACTAATTGTTCGGCTAATGCTTTTACGTCTGCCATAATATTTAAATTTTTTCCGTCTTCATTTTCAAATAAGAATCCGACGGAGGGTTTAAAAAAATTTGCTTTGATTAACCCTCAAAGCAGGGTTTTATTTTAGGGTTTAATTCAACTTATTATTTTTGAATTTTGCCTTATTCAGCTGCTTGCTTCTCATGATGATGCAATAAACCAGCTAGAACGCGCTTAGCAGGAGATTGCAACAATCCAATTACTTCACCAATTAATTCATTCTTCGTTTTAATTTGTGTAAGTGCTTTTAAATTATCATCACCGGCATAAATATCGCCATTGATAAATGCAGCTTTCAGTAATGGTTTGTTGCCATTGCTTTTTTTACGGAAAGAACTAATGATAAGAGCTGGTTCTTTTGGATTTTCAGAAAACATTAATGCGGTTACATTGTGTAATGAATCTAACACACCTGCATATTTTTCAGCATCCAAAGATTCTAATGCCTTACGGATAAGGGTATTTTTAGCAACTTTCATTTCAACTTGTTTATCAAAACAAGTTCTGCGTAAATTAGATACCTGAGCTACTGTTAGTGATTCAGTATCTGTAATATAGAAATTGTTGTACTGATTGAATTTCTCCTTCAGTACTTCAATCACTTCATTTTTTTGGTCTTTGTTCATAACTAATTTTTTTTAGAACCCGGGTCATTTCATCCCGCTTTTTGCGGATTGATCACCAGGATTAGTTCATTAATGATTTAGTATCGATAGTAATACCCGGACTCATTGAGCTTGCCATGCTTGCACCCTTAAGGTAAATTCCTTTTGCGCTAGATGGTTTAAGCTTAATGATTGCATTGATTAATTCAGTTCCGTTTTCAACAAGCTTTTGAGGAGCAAAAGAAATTCGTCCAATAGAAGCGTGTACGATTCCTGCTTTGTCAACTTTAAATGCAATTTTACCACCTTTTACTTCATTTACTGCTGCAGCAACATCGTTGGTTACAGTACCAGTTTTAGGGTTAGGCATTAAGTTACGAGGTCCAAGTACTTTACCCAATTTACCAATTTTAGGCATAACAGCGGGTGTAGCAATAATTACATCAATATCAACCCAGCCGCTTTCAATTTTGCTGATAAATTCATCTAAACCAACATAATCAGCACCTGCTTCATTTGCAGCTGCTTCTTTATCGGGAGTACAAAGAACCAATACTTTTTTAGTTTTACCAGTACCATGAGGTAATGATACAGTACCACGTACTTGTTGATCTGCTTTTTTAGGATCTACACCTAAGCGAATGTGTAAATCTACAGAGCTATCAAATTTTGTACAATTAATTTCTTTTACTAGTGCAGAAGCTTCTTTAAGGGAATAAACTTTAGACTTATCCACCTTAGTAACTGCTACTTTTCTTTTTTTAGTAAGTGACATTTTTCTTTAGTTAATTAGGTGAATAATTAGTTTTCCCAAGGAGCTGTTCCATCTACAGTTAATCCCATACTGCGAGCAGTACCGGCAACCATACTCATTGCACTGTTTAAAGTAAAGGCATTTAAATCAGCCATTTTATCTTTGGCGATTTCTTCTACCTGAGACCAGGTCACCTTACCTACTTTAGCACGATTGCTTTCTTTAGAACCCTTTTGAATTTTAGCTGCCTCCATTAATTGAACTGCAGCAGGAGCTGTTTTGATGATAAAGTCGAAAGACTTATCAGTATAAACAGTAATTAAAACAGGAACAACTTTTCCCATTTTATCTTGAGTTCTAGCATTAAATTGCTTACAGAACTCCATGATGTTTACACCCTTAGAACCGAGTGCTGGACCTACAGGAGGCGCAGGATTGGCTTGACCGCCTTTAACCTGAAGCTTCACAAATCCTGAGATTTCTTTTGCCATTTTATTTGATTTAATTGGTAATAACGTCGCGATGTTGGTCGGGACTCCCAAATTCAATCGCTCTTCCGAAAAAGAACTTTTGGGGTTGCAAAAGTAATAATTAAAAAGTAAAAGGCAAAATTAAAAAGTAAAAAGACTAAAATTAACGGTTAATTTTAGTCTTTTATATTAATAGGCATAAAAAAGCCATAGATTTTTATCTATGGCTTAAAGAAGTTGATTCAATATATTTAAATGTTTAAGATATCTTTTCTACTTGCATGTAGTTCAATTCAACTGGAGTAGAGCGTCCAAATATTTTTACAGTTACTTTTAATTTTTTCTTTTCTTCGTTTACTTCTTCAATTACACCATTAAAGTCATTGAATGGACCTTCGATAATTTTGATTGTTTCGCCAACAATAAACGGTTCACTAATAGTAACTCCTTGGTCATTCATTTCATCTACTTTTCCGAGCATTTTATTTACTTCGGATTTACGTAAACAAATAATGTTTCCTTTAGAGCCTTTACCATCAGTTAAGAAGTGCATTACATTGCTAATGTTACTGATGTGTTGAACCATATCATCATTCAACTTGCCGTCTAAAACTTCCATCATAACATATCCAGGAAAATAGTTTTTTTCGCGCATAATTTTTTTACCATTTTGCACTTTATATACTTTTTCCATTGGAAGAAAGATCTGCTTAATGATTTCCTGCCAGCCGTTTCTGATAATATCCTTATCCAGATACTCCTTCACCTTGCGCTCTTTTCCACTCACTACTCTCAAAACATACCATTTGGTATCTTGTTGAGGTATTGAAGGGTTTTCTGTTAATACAACTGCTTCTTCCATAAGTATCTTACTTAAATAATGAGTAAATCAACTTTAAAATTTGGTTACTGGAAAAATCCATTACCCAAACCATAGCAGTGATAATTACTGTAGCCACTAGTACAATTACAGTACTTTGTTGTAATTGCATCCAGCTAGGCCAGGTCACTTTCTCCACCAACTCACGATAGCTTTCTTTAAAATACAATGCTATTTTGTTCATTTTGTTGATATTAATCTGTTTGCACGGGCACTAGGATTCGAACCCAGATCAAAGGTTTTGGAGACCCGTATGCTACCGTTGCACCATGCCCGTGTATAAAACTTAAATCCCCTCGAGGGGACCTAAGAAGTTTCTTTTATAGTACAAAGTACTTAGCAGATGCTAAGTACTTTGTAAGTTGTAAAGTTATATAAACTTTCCCAAGATCCGGTTAAGGATGAAGAGATTATTTTACAATTTCAGTAACCTGTCCGGCACCTACTGTTCTACCACCCTCACGGATAGCGAATTTCAGACCTTTCTCCATAGCGATTGGTTGAATCAATTTAACTGATAAACCAATATTATCACCAGGCATTACCATTTCAGTTCCTTCTGGCAAAGTAACTTCACCAGTTACGTCTGTAGTACGGAAATAGAATTGAGGACGGTATTTGTTGAAGAATGGAGTATGACGTCCACCTTCTTCTTTGCTCAACACATAAACTTCACCTTTGAAATCAGTATGTGGAGTAATTGAACCTGGCTTACAGATTACCATACCACGACGGATATCTTTTTTCTCAATACCACGTAATAATAAACCTGCGTTGTCACCGGCTTGCCCTTCATCCAATAACTTTTTGAACATTTCAACACCAGTTACAGTTGAAGTTAATGGAGCTTCCATTAAACCAACGATTTCAACACCTTCACCAACTTTGATGATACCACGTTCAATACGACCTGTAGCAACTGTACCACGACCAGTGATAGAGAATACATCTTCTACAGACATCAAGAATGCCATATCAACTGGACGAGGAGGCAATGGAATATATTCGTCAACAGCAGCCATTAATTCATCGATTTTGCCAATCCATTTTGGATCTTCAGATAATGCACCTGTAGCAGAACCTTGAATAATTGGAGTATTATCGCCATCAAATCCGTAAGAAGTTAATAACTCACGAATTTCCATTTCTACTAATTCTAACAACTCAGCATCATCTACTAAGTCTACTTTGTTCATGAAAACTACGATACGAGGTACACCTACCTGACGAGCTAATAGAATATGCTCTTTTGTTTGAGGCATAGGACCATCGGTAGCAGCCACAACTAAAATTGCACCATCCATTTGTGCAGCACCGGTAATCATGTTCTTTACATAGTCAGCGTGACCAGGACAGTCAACGTGTGCATAGTGACGGTTATCGGTTTGATATTCAACGTGTGCAGTATTAATGGTAATACCACGCTCTTTTTCTTCAGGAGCTCCGTCAATCTCGTCGTATTTCTTAGCCTGTGCCAGACCTTTTTTAGACAAGATCGAAGTAATAGCTGCAGTTAATGTAGTTTTACCATGGTCAACGTGACCAATGGTACCTACGTTTACGTGAGGTTTTTCCCTCTTAAAGGTCTCTTTTGCCATTTTTATCGGTTTTTAGTTGTGTTTTTAAAAAATTATTGGTCTATTCGGGCCAGTTTTATTTGTTTGTTTTTTGTTTCTTATACAGAAACAAAAATTTCGGTCCTCTTCTGTTAATTTTGCCAGGCAATTAATTAACAGCTTTTAGATCCGTAAGTACTGCACATTTTAAAAATCATACAGTATCAGTTCGGTAGCATTTATTAGAATGCTTTAACTCTTTTTCCCTTCATTTTATATACTGAAGGTTATTTGAATAAGCTGCCGATACAGCATCACTACCCAAATAGACAAGAGCCGTTAGTGAGAATCGAACTCACGACCTCTTCCCTACCAAGGAAGTGCTCTACCACTGAGCTACAACGGCAGACTCACTAGAGCGGAAGACGAGGGTCGAACTCGCGACCTATAGCTTGGAAGGCTATCGCTCTACCAATTGAGCTACTTCCGCTTAACGATTTTAATTTGCTTACTTACAAATTAATCATTTAAAAGAACTACAATCGAAAGATTGTTTGTGGGCAGAGTAGGGTTCGAACCTACGTACTCGTGAGAGAACAGATTTACAGTCTGTCGCCTTTAACCACTCGGCCATCTGCCCATTAACTAGTATACGCTAACTGTGTAATTATTAAGTGTTTAATAAACCCAATTAAATACCCAATTAATATTTGAGCCGAAGATGGGACTCGAACCCGCGACCTGCTGATTACAAATCAGCTGCTCTACCAACTGAGCTACTTCGGCGTTAAAAAAAGAGCGTTCCCGTTTTTTGGGATGGCAAAGGTAATGGAATTCTTTATTTGGCAAAATTTTGAAATGCTTTTTTTTACTTTTTTTTAAAAAATAATTTCAAATACGGTACTTTTTTTCATGATACCACAAAAAAGGGCCCCCAATTGGGAGCCCTTTTTTATAATTCAGCTAATTTTTCTTTTCGTTTTTTAATTTGGTTGATCATAGAATCCAAAGCTTCATCAAATGACTCTTCAAATGATTTAGAACTTGATTTAACAAAAAATTCATGCTTTGGTACAAATACACCAATTTCAACTACTTTGTCTTTAATCTTATGCACTACGTTATCTAATTTTAGAAAAACTTCTACTTTAATAATTGCGTCATGAAATGTTGGTAATTTTTGTAATTTCTTGGTTACAAACTCTACAAGTTTTTCATCCGCATCAAAGTGAACTGTTTGAATGTTAACGTTCATAATGGAATAGCTTTAATCTGTGAAACAATTGATTTTAAAGAACTCTCAACACCAATATAACCACCTTTATGATCAACCGGAATTGCAGTGTTAAGTTACAATATTTTTTAATAAAAGAAAAAATAAATACCGCAAATAATTTGGTATATTAAGCTTTGGGATGTGCCTTTTTAAATACTTCTTTTAACTTATCGATGGTATTATGCGTATAAATTTGTGTTGCAGATAAACTGCTGTGTCCCAACAATTCTTTTACCGCATTTAAATCCGCCCCATTGTTCATTAAATGTGTGGCAAAACTATGCCGCAAAATATGTGGACTCTTTTTTTGGATGGTTGTTACTGCGGACAATTTACTGTTTACAAAGCTGTAAACAGCTCTGGCATTGAGTGGATTGCCTTTTGCAGTTACAAATAAATTATTCACTCCCTCCATCTTTATGGGCTTCTGTTGGATGTACTTTTTTAACTGTTCAATCAATTCTTTATTAATAGGAATAATTCGCTCTTTATTACCCTTCCCTACTACTTTTACCTGCGAATAGGACGAATCTAACTGCGATTCTTTTAAATGGATTAACTCACTTAAACGCATTCCAGTACTATAAAACAATAATATTACCAATCTCTCTGTAAGACCTTCCCAATCATCAGAAAATTGCAGGTATTGAAATAATTGATCCATGTCTTTCTGTTCTACAAACATGGGTAGCCGCTTACTAACTTTTGGAGAGATGATTGTAGTCATTGGTGTTTTTTCCAATAACCCTTTTTTGAGCTGATAATTAAAAAAAGACTTTAAGGAGGAAATTTTTCGATTAATCGACTTGGATGTTATTTTTTCTTCTTTTAACTCAGCCAACCAACTTCTAACCATTTGAGGAGTAATAGCTGATAATGCTGGGGAGTCAAACTGACTTGCGAGATATTGAAAAAATTGAACTAAATCGTTCTGGTATGAAGTTAAAGTATGCTGCGAATAACGCTTTTCATACTTCAAGTAATCTAAAAATGGAATAATTTGAGGTGTTAGCATAAAAAAAGTAGTCTATAGTACAACGTACCAAGACTACTTAATCGTATTAAATGGGGAAATAAATTATCCCTCGATTTTTCCGCTGGCTATTTGCTGCTTGTAAATTGCTTTTAACACTTGTCCACGACGTACTACAGACGGTTTGGTAAATGCTTGGCGATCTCTTAATTGCAACAAAGTCTTACTTTTTTCAAATTTCTTTTTGTACTTTTTCAGTGCTTTGTCGATGTTTTCGCAGTCTTTTGAATCGATAATTAACATAACTTATATACCTCCTCAGGCGTTTTTTAGGATTGCAAAGATAAATAAATAATTCAAAAATCAACAATAAAAAGTAAAAAAGCGGAGCAAAAGAATAAAAAAGTTGTACGTGCTATATAAAAAGCGAACAAAAGCAATATGAAATTGAATTTTAATGATTTTATTGATGACAAATTGCTTCTTAAAGAAAAGCATTCCTTTTTATGTTAAAAGTGTCTATTTTAAAAGAATGCAAGATTAAAGTAACAACAGACGAAAATTTTGAAAATAAATAAACCCCAAATAAAATACCCCTTATTACAAAAACATTCTTTTCTTATACCCGTCAGACCATGGTCTGACGGGTATAAGAAAAGAATATCTAAAAATGCAATAAAATACCTGGTACTTTTTTGGAAAAAACATACCAAGTTATCAGAAATACAAACAAAAAGCTGATTACCTGTATAATTATACTAAAGATTAATTGAGCAGTATTGACTTCCTCACTTTTAATTTTGAGGTTATCTTCATTTTTCAATAAATTTATGTTAATAGGATTAACATAATTGAAAACCTGCAAAAAAGGAAAAACTAGCAACAAATATGCTGTTATGATAAGTGGTACATAGTTTGACTTTTCAATTATTACAATTAAAATGAAATAAATTAATACAAAGATGGATTGTTTAATTGATTTAACCATTTGTTTTTTTTTAGATTAAAAAAATGCTTCTGCTGCAACACAAAAACCAAATCCGATAATTATTCCAGCAGCATTACTACCTATAACTATTTGCAAGGTATTTGCAAGGTATTTGCAAATAAAGAATCCTAAATCAGTAAATCGGCTTATAAAGATATCATTTTTTATATTTCTTTATTATCACTTGTAGAATACTCAGTTTTTGATCAGTTAATAAAAAAAGCTCAATACGCCGTATCTTGCACCCATGTTTACAGGTATCATTGAAACACTGGGCACTGTTAAGGCCATTACAAGTTCCGGCAATAATATAAGCTTTGCCATCAGCTCCCCTATTTCAGCTGATTTAAAAATAGACCAAAGTGTGGCGCATGATGGGGTTTGTTTAACGGTTGAGTCTATTTCGGGTAATTTGCATCAGGTAACGGCGATTGCAGAAACCATTGCCAAAAGCAATTTGGCGCATTGGAAGGTTGGATCTGTGGTGAATATTGAACGCTGTATGTTAATGAATGGGCGATTAGATGGACATATTGTACAAGGGCATGTAGATTGTACGGCTACTTGTATTGAAAAGCTCGACAAAAAGGGCAGCTGGGAATACATTTTTACCTTCCCTTCTGCATTTGCACCATTGGTTATTGAAAAGGGCTCTATAGCAGTAAATGGTACTAGCTTAACCTGTTTTGAAGTAACGGATAATCGTTTTAAAGTAGCTATAATTCCATATACTTTTGAGCATACCAGCATTAATCAAGTTGAACCTGCATCGATCGTGAACATTGAATTTGATATTTTAGGGAAGTACGTACAAAGATCCCTGGCATTATCATCAAACAAATAAATTCAATCTTGTTAAATGGATTTTGCTTTTATAGATGCAACCCTTTTATACTTTCTTACCCTTTAAAGCCCCACTCACAGCAGCATCCATTGCACGTTCTGCAAATGGTCGGCTTATTTCATTGAGTTCCTCGATTTTGGTTTGAATGATGTTTTTATCATTCATTGTTAACGCCATTTGCAAATTTTGCATTGCCTCGGCAGTTTGTACCAATTCTTCCTTTGATAAAAGCAGTGTATTTTTTCCGATGAATTTTTCGGTAACTTCTAATATCTGTTCACCTTCTGTTCTCGCTTCCACCAAAGCACGTTCAGCCATGTCTTCTTTGGCATGTGTAATGCTATCGAGCAACATACTTTCTACTTCTTGGTCGGTTAATCCATATTGAGGTTTTACTTCAATACTTTGCGCTACACCGCTTCTTAATTCAGTTGCTGTTACCGATAAAATTCCATCTGCATTAATTAAAAAGCTCACTTCGACTTTGGGCATTCCGGCAGGCATTCCGGGTATTCCAGTAAAATTAAATTCTGCTAACTTTCTGTTGTGCTGCACCATATCACGTTCTCCTTGAAAAACAGAAATACGCATACTCCCTTGACCATCTTTTTGTGTGGTATATTGTCGACCAGCTTTATTTGGAATTTTAGAATTCCTCGGTATAAGTACATCCATTAATCCACCCATTGTTTCAATACCTAAACTTAATGGAGTAATGTCTAATAATAAAAAATCTTTATTATTGCCAGCCAATATATCTGCTTGAACAGCAGCACCCAGAGCAACTACTTCATCGGGGTTAACACTGTCGTTTACTGGCTGACCAAAAAATGTACTCACCGAATCTTTTACTAGAGGCACTCTGGTACTTCCTCCAACCATGATTACCGCATTAATATCAGTGATCGTTAATTTGGCATCAGTTAATGCTTTGGCACAACAATCAATGGTTCTGTGAACAAGTGGCTGAATGATATCGTTGAATTGTTGTTGTGTTATGGTAATGTTGTATCCACTCCATTCTGCTGAATAATTGTCTGCGGTGCTCAATGCTTTCTTGGCAGATTCTGCAATCAATCGCAGTGATTGTAAAATGGATTTATCATTATTAATTTCATGAAAAGGAACTCCTATTTGGCTCAGGAAGAATTCCATAATAGCTCGGTCAAAATCATCACCCCCTAAATAGGTATCGCCATTGGTACTGAGTACTTCAAATATTCCGCCGGCAATTTTAAGGATAGAAACGTCAAACGTACCACCGCCCAAATCGTACACTGCAATGGTTTTTTCCTCGTCTTTTTGCAGTCCCATACCGTATGCCAGACTTGCGGCTGTTGGTTCATTTACAATTCTTAGTACATCTAAGCCGGCTAACTTACCGGCATCCCTTGTGGCCTGGCGCTGTGCATCATTAAAATAAGCCGGGACGGTAATAACTGCTTTGGAAACCGGTGTTTTTAAAATATGTTCGGCTCTGTTTTTAAGTTCTTTTAATATAAAGGAAGACAATTCAATAGGTGAGTAAAAACGATCGCCTATTTGCACTTTCACTAAACTATCTGCATTGTCATCAATAACTTTATAAGTGAAGAAATTGGCATTTTCTTTCAAATCATTAAAACTCTTTCCCATCAAGCGTTTTGCGCTGAAAATAGTATTGGAAGGATCGGTTTCTAAAAATAATTTAGCCTGCTCTCCTACTTCAGCATTTCCAAATTCATTGAAGTGAACCACACTTGGAACAAGACTACTTGTATCGAATTCTTTTAATGCAATGGGTTGTTTACTTTCTGGATGTATAATTGCTACTAAACTATTGGTAGTGCCCAAATCGATTCCAACAATCATTTCAGCTTGCTGTAAGCTACCAGTTGCTATATTTATCCCAATTTTTGCCATAGATATAAAATTCTTCCTTTAACAACCACAAATGTATAACAAACACCTTCCGATTCAATTGCGAATTGCGAAATGAATGTTGAATTAATCTTCTACAACAGTTGTTTTACTGGCAAAATCATGCAAAGGGCCACCTAAAAAGGGTCCAAAAAATAAATCTATAATTGTGAGTCGCAATAAACTGCGCCAGAAAATTATACTAATGGAAGGTTTTTTACCATTTAAGGTAACAACCTTTGAATGGGTGAATAATTTCCCCAAGGTTTTAGCAAATAAAGTTTCCGCAATAAAATAATAGCCAAATATGGATGAGAAGAAGAACCATCCGAAATTATAATGTTCATATCCCCAATACATTACATACCAATTCCTCCACCTAAATAAGAGCATTGCGCCGATGGTAACTACCATTGTATCGATAAAAAGATGAAGGGCTCTAGTGCCATCGCCAACTTTTTGCATATTTTTTTTTGGAACAAAATTACAGCTTTGCTTTGAAGTCAACATCTTTCTTACATTTGCCCAAATTTCACAGCCATGAGTTTAATAGCAGATTTAAGATGGAGGGGTATGATACAGGATATTATGCCTGGAACGGAAGAATTATTGGATAAAGAAATGGTGTCGGGCTATATTGGTTTTGACCCAACATCTGACAGCTTGCATATTGGTAGTTTAGTGCCTATTTTATTATTGGTTCATCTACAAAAAGCTGGTCATAAACCTTATGCATTAGTTGGTGGTGCAACCGGCATGGTTGGTGATCCAAGCGGAAAAAGCGAGGAAAGGAATTTATTGAGTGAAGAAACTTTGCTACGCAACCAGGCTGGAGTTCAGAAGCAGTTGTCCAAATTTTTAGACTTCAATAGTACTGCAGTTAACAAAGCCGAAATGGTCAACAATTACGACTGGTTTAAAGACTTTAGTTTTCTTCACTTTATTAGGGATGTGGGAAAACATATTACGGTAAATTATATGATGAGTAAAGACAGTGTAAAGAAAAGATTGGAAGGAGAAACAGGAATGAGCTTTACTGAATTTACTTATCAATTGGTGCAGGGCTATGATTTTTACTGGCTTTATCAAAACAAAAACTGTAAGCTACAAATGGGAGGTAGCGACCAATGGGGAAATATTGTAACTGGAACGGAATTAATACGCAGAAAAACTGCTGGTGAAGCATTTGCTTTTACTTGTCCACTGATTACCAAAGCAGATGGTGGTAAATTTGGGAAAACCGAAAAGGGAAATGTATGGTTAGATGCCGAAAAAACATCTCCCTACCAATTTTATCAGTTTTGGTTGAATGCAAGTGATGAAGATGCTGTTAAATGGATTAAGATTTTTACATTATTACCCAAGGAAACCATTGAAGCTTTAGTAGCAGCGCATATAGAAGCACCTCACGCTAGGCTTTTACAGAAAAAACTTGCGGAAGAAATTACTTGTTTTGTGCACAGTAAAGAAGACTATGATTTTGCAGTTAAAGCATCTGAAATATTGTTTGGAAATGCTGCAACCGAAGTGTTAGCCAGTTTAAATGAAAACCAATTATTGCAGGTAATGGAAGGGGTTCCTACCGCTGAAATCAAGCATTCACATCTGCATGAGGGGTATGATTTAGTAAGTTTTTTAGCAGACACAGCGATTTTACCTAGTAAGGGAGAAGCAAAAAAAATGCTTCAGGCAGGAGGTATTTCTATCAATAAAATGAAATTGAATCCAGAAAAAACAACAGTAGATACTTCAGATTTATTGCAAGGAAAATATTTATTGGTTCAAAAAGGAAAGAAAAATTATTTCCTAGTTAAAACGGTTTAAAAGTCAAAAGTCAAAAGAAATCTTTCTTCTTTTGACTTTTGACTTTTAAATTTTGAATTTTGAATTATTTAACTGCTTTTAAGACTTTCCACATTTCTTCCGCTACTAATTGATTTCCTGCTGCATTTAGGTGTACTCTATCACTTGTTAGAATGCCCTTTTCTTCATTAGTTGGATTATGTTGAAGCGTATAATTTAAAAATGCGTTTCTTAAATCGACCAATGGCAAATTATTTTTCTTTGCAAAAGCACGAATATTATTACTGAACATATTCAGTTCGCCATCTTGTTCATTGGAGTTATCTATTCTTTCTCCAATAACAGTTGGTGTACAAATAACTACTTTAGCGCCATTGGCCTGAATTTTTTTGACTATGGCATCATAAAAACCTTCAAATTTCCATAAATCGGTTCCTGTACCATAAGATTTTTTATGCCAAACATCATTAATACCAATATAAATTACTACAATATCAGGGTTCTTATTAAGTACATCATTTTCTAGTCTTAAATATAAATCTGTTATTTTGTTTCCACCAATTCCAGCTCCTACTAACTCAAATTGGTCGCTAATCCCCTCCTTATTGAGCATATTTTCGAGTAATTTAATATATCCACCTGCATTGGCGCCCGCTTCGGTAATAGAATCACCGAAGAATATAATTTTTCGTTTTTTATTGGATTGAAATGACATTAAGAACATTACCAATATAAATAATGCAAAAAGGAATAGCTTGTTCATGTTTTATTGATTATAGGATAAATATAACTAGATGTTTGTGAAATCTACTAATAAATAAGCTGATTTATTTTACCGATTTTTTATAAAAAATTTTTGGAGTGTTTAGCGAAGAGCCTTATTTTTGCAGCCCATTACGAAAGTAATGGTTAGGATTGCCTGATAGTATAAGGGTAGTACAACTGATTTTGGTTCAGTATGTCTTGGTTCGAATCCAGGTCGGGCAACAAAAAATAACTCAATGAAAATCATTGAGTTATTTTTTTATACAGAGTTTAACTGTAATTAAAGTGCTTTAAAGCATTATTACCTAATCAAATTTAGCGTCGATCGGGTCTTTATACTGTATTATCAGTGTTTTTAATTTTTGTTTAAGCAGATGGATTAACTTCTGATTAACCCCTTCGTAATATAAGTTATGTATTTCTGCTTTATCCTTCTTTAAATCGTATAATTCCCACTCATTGTTTTCATAAAAATAGATCAGCTTATATCGATTGGATCTTACCCCAATATGCTTGGCTACTTTATGTTCTTGATTTTCATAAAAATGGTAATACAAGGCATCATGCAAATCGCCTTTCTGTTTACCTGTTAAAACAGGCACCATACTTTTACCTTGCATATCTTGTGGTGCTGGAACTTGCGCCATATCTAACAATGTTTGGGCAAAATCGAGATTTTGCACCATGCTGGAAGTGGTAGTTTTTTTATTGGTAACACCCGGCCATTTAATGATTAAAGGCGTTCTAAATGATTCTTCATACATAAATCTTTTATCAAACCAACCATGTTCACCTAAATTGAATCCCTGATCAGATGTATAAATAATGATGGTATTTTCTGTTAAACCATGTTGTTTTAAATAATCCATTAATCGGCCAATATTATCATCTACGCTTTGAACACAGCGCAGATACTCTTTCATATAACGTTGGTATTTCCAAATGGCCAATTCTCTTCCGAATAGTTTTGCTTTATTAAAGGCATCTATGCCTGGTGAATATGCTATTTCCCAATTCTTTTTTTCTTCTGGAGTAAGCCGGTTATATATTCCCTGCCACCCAGCATTTAACCCTACTAGTTTTTCTTTAGGTAAATCAAAGTACAATTTAAGATCATACGAATCATTCAAATCACTTGCAATTTCCATCTCCTGTTCATGCGCAGCTTTTGTACGTGTAGCGTAATCATCAAAATAATTAGCAGGTAGTGGAAATTGAGTACTATCAAATAAATGATAATATTTTTCTTCTGGCATCCAGTTTCTATGCGGTGCTTTTTGTTGGTACATCATAAAAAAAGGTTGTGATGTATCTCGTTGATCAAGCCAGTTAATGGCAATATCGGTGGTAAGATTGGTTACATAACCTGCCAATTGTTTCTTCACTCCATTTTCAATAAAATCAGGATTATAGTATTGGCCTTGTCCGGGTAATATATTGGAATAATCGAATCCTTGTGGGTCAGACACCAGATGCCACTTACCTATTACAGCAGTTTGGTATCCCGCATCATGCAAGATTTTAGCTACTGTTTGTTGACTACCATCAAACCTACTGTGGTTGTCTTTAAAACCATTTATGTGACTGTGTTTACCTGTTAGCATTACAGCTCTACTAGGACCGCAAATGGAGTTAGTAACAAAAGCTCTGGTGAAAAGCATACCCTGATTAGCCAGCAAATCGATATTAGGGGTTTGATTCAATCCGAATCCATAGGCACTGATAGCTTGATAAGCATGATCGTCGCTCATCATGAAAATGATGTTGGGTCTTTTTATTTGTATAGTTTGTGCAATTGTTTGAATGGATAATTGATATACAATCAAAAACTGCAAAAAAATAACTAGGTGCAATTTTTTAATGCGAATCATTTTAGTTGCTCTTGCTGTTTGATGAATGACAATTGATCCCAATAGCCCCTTTGTAAAATAATTTTTCCTTCCTGAAAATGAAAAAAGCCACAGCCTCGCATGGTTCCCTTTTCATCCCCTTTCCATTCTAACATACCCCATTCGCCCTCCTCAAAAATATTTTCGATATAACATATCATTTTAAATTGCCGGAATTCGTCTTCAAACATTTTACGAATATTGTCTTTCCCAATAATTTTTCCATTGGGAGTTTGGTGGTTGACGGCATCATCATGATAGAAGTTGAGCAAACCATTGACGTCTTGTTTGTTGAAACATTCAACCCATTGAGAAAGTAGGGATTTTGGGGACATACGGTGTTATTGAATAGATTCGTAGTTTAATATTATCATGATGATAAGCACCAATAAAAATAATCATAAATTATTCTTTATTCAATAAAAAATTAAGCATGTATGTTATTATGTTTACAAAAGAACAACATATTGTATTTTGGCTGAAAAGTGCTTAAGATGACTGGGAAACTGCGCTTATACTGATCAACAATTTAAGGTATGGGGTTTGTTTATTTATGCATTTTGGGCATTAAAAATTAGCAATTAAGTTTTTCAAGACAACAAAATCACTAATCAATTTAAAATTGAAATTTTCCAAACTACATCTCCTTCAAACACCTTTTCAAACTATTTCTCCACTCATGTAATGAAATATCAAAGTCTTGCATGATTTGATCTGTATCCATTACAGAATAAGCCGGTCGTTTAGCAGGTGTGGGAAAAGCACTTGTTGGGATAGGTTTAATATGGGTATTTAAGCCTGCTTCTTCTTTAATTGCAACAGCAAAATCAAACCAAGAAATAGCACCAATATTGCTGTAATGATAAATTCCTGCATGATGAGTTCCCTGCTGATTCATTGCTATTATTTTCATTATAGCCTGAGCAAGGTCTGCTGCATAAGTAGGCGAACCAATTTGATCATCAACCACATTTAATTCTGGTCTTTCCTTCATTAATCGCAACATGGTTTTCACAAAATTATTTCCGTGTGTGCTATAAACCCATGATGTTCTTACTATAACCGAGGATGGATTGTTTTTTTGCGCCAATTGTTCACCAAAACATTTAGCAAATCCATAGTAATTTACGGGATCGGTGGGGGTATTTAATTGGTAGGGGGATTGGCCATTTCCATTGAATACATAATCCGTAGAGATGGTAATAAGCTTGCAATTATTTTTTTCACAACACAATGCTATTGCTCCTACCGCAGTAGCATTGATGGCCAATGCCAATTCTTGGTCAAATTCGGCTTTATCTACGGCAGTATAAGCAGCACAATTAATGAAATATTGAGGTTTAACTGCTTTAAAAAAAGGTTCAATGGATGCAGGATCCCCTAAATCTAATTCAGTTCTATCTGTAAAAAAAAATTCAAATTCATTTTGATAGAAAGCAGCCAACTGTTGTAATTCCCAACCTAACTGACCGTTTTTTCCTGTAACTACAACAACTGGCTTCATATTTATTATTTACCTGAATTAAATTCTTTGGGTTGTTTAGACCATTCTTCTTTGGGTAAGGATTTAAAGTAATCGTACGTTTTTTTCAAACCTTCTGCCCTATCTACTTTAGGCTCCCATCCTAGCAATTCTTTAGCTTTGGTGATATCTGGTCTGCGCTGTTTTGGATCGTCTACAGGCAAAGGTTTATATATTATTTTTACGGAAGATCCTGTTAATTTCAATACTTCTTCTGCAAAGTCCTTCAAAGTAATTTCGTTAGGGTTACCTATGTTTACCGGCATGGTATAATCACTCATTAATAAGCGATAAATGCCTTCAATTAAATCGTCGACATAGCAAAAAGAACGGGTTTGACTACCATCGCCAAAAACGGTTAAATCTTCTCCTCTTAAAGCCTGACCAATAAATGCAGGTAATGCACGTCCATCATTTAGGCGCATTCTAGGTCCATAGGTATTGAAAATTCTTACAATTCTGGTTTCTACGCCATGGAAAGTATAATACGCTCTGGTAATAGACTCCATAAAACGTTTTGCTTCATCATAAACCCCTCGTGGTCCAACAGGGTTCACATTGCCCCAATATTCTTCAGTTTGAGGATGAACCATAGGATCACCATATACTTCGCTAGTTGAGGCAACCAGCATTCTGGCATTTTTTGCTTTAGCCAAACCCAAGCAATTGTGAGTACCCAATGCACCAACTTTAAGTGTTTGAATGGGTATCTTTAAATAATCGATGGGGCTCGCAGGAGAAGCAAAATGAAGGATATAATCTAAATGTCCGGGTACATGAATAAATTTAGATACATCGTGGTTATAAAATTCGAAATTTTCTAACTTAAAAAGATGTTCAATATTCCTAAGATCACCTGTTATCAAGTTATCCATCCCAACAACACTATAACCTTCTTTAATAAAGCGATCACATAAATGAGAACCCAAGAATCCAGCTGCGCCGGTAATTAATATACGTTTATTAGCCATAGTATTTTTTTATTGACGACCAATACTTTCGTAATGGTAACCCATATCTGTAATATATTTTACTTCGAAAAGGTTTCTACCATCGAAGATAACTTTTTCTTTCAGGATGCCATTTATCTGCTCAAAATCGGGCGTTCTGAATTCACTCCATTCGGTAGCTATAATCAAAGCGTTAGCACCTTCTAATGCTTCATATTGACTTTGCGTATACTTAATTTTGTTGCCAATTGTTTTTTGAACATTCGGCATGGCTTCGGGATCAAATGCAGCAACAGTAGCTCCCGCAGCTGTTAATGCATCGATTAAATACAATGCTGGAGCTTCTCGTATATCATCGGTATTGGGTTTAAATGCCAACCCCCATAAAGCGAAATGCTTTCCGGTTAAATCATCATTAAAATATTGTTTAATTTTTGGAATCAGGTGTAATTTTTGTGCTTCATTTACTTCTTCCACTGATTTTAGAATTTTAAAATCATAGTTTACTTCTTCTGCCGACATAATCAATGCCTGAACGTCTTTAGGAAAACAACTTCCCCCATACCCAATACCAGGAAATAAAAATCGTTTACCTATTCTATCATCACTACCAACGCCTCTTCTTACCATATCAACATCAGCTCCTAATCTTTCGCAGAGCTGAGCAATTTCATTCATGAAAGAAATTTTTGTTGCTAAAAAAGAGTTTGCGGCGTACTTAGTTAATTCGGCTGATTTTTCATCCATAAAAATCACTGGATTTCCCTGGCGCACAAATGGTGCATATAAATCTGACATTACTTTTTTAGCTCGTTCAGAACGTGTTCCTACTACTACTCTATCTGGTTTCATAAAATCATCTACGGCAACACCCTCTCTTAGAAATTCAGGATTACTAACTACATCAAATTCTCCTGAATAGTTTTTTGCAATTGCAGCATGTACTTTTTCTGCAGTACCAACAGGTACTGTACTTTTATCTACAATTACTTTATAGCTGGTAAGAATTTTTCCTAAATCATTGGCAACACCTAAGATGTATTTTAAGTCGGCAGCACCACCTTCACCTGGAGGAGTTGGTAAAGCTAAAAATATAATTTCGGCATCTTTTATACCATCAGCAAGATTGGTGGTAAAATGCAGTCGGCCTTCTTTTAAATTGCGCAAAAATATTTTTTCTAATCCTGGTTCATAAATTGTTATTTCTCCATTAGAAAGTTTACTCACCTTCGACTGATCGATGTCTATACAAGTAACTTTATTTCCTGTCTCAGAAAAACAAGTACCAGTTACTAATCCAACATAACCAGTACCTACAACGGCTATCTTCATATATTTTTTATTATATTATTTATTATTTTATTTTTTTATCTTGAATTATTGGTTGATAAAATTCAAAACTTGAGTTGTAATAAAATTCAATTGTTCTTCATCCATTTCAGTATGAACAGGCAGGGATATAACTGCTGCAGTAAGTTTATCTGTTACATCTAATTGAATATCAGGCAACCCGAATGAAGCAAACATATCTTGCTTATGCCCCGGTACCGGATAATAAATCATAGATGGAATGTTTTGGGTGGCTAAAAATTCACTTAATTGGTCTCTATTTACACCAACCAATTGCAAAGTATATTGGTGGTATACATGTGTACTATTAGCTGCTACAAATGGAGTAATAATAGCAGGATGATTTGAAAAGGCTTTATTGTAATATGCAGCAACAGCTTGTCGAGCTTTATTATATTCATCTAAGTGCTGTAACTTAATATTTAATACTGCAGCTTGGATAGAATCTAACCGAGAGTTACAGCCCACAACTTCATGATAATACCGTTTTTGTTGACCATGATTGGCTATCATTTTCATTTTATGTGCCAAAGTATCATCATTGGTAAAGATTGCCCCTCCATCTCCAAAAGCGCCTAAATTCTTAGACGGATAAAATGAGGTAGCGCCTATCGTTCCAATTGCTCCTGTTTTTTGGGTAATACCATTAGAAAATGTGTATTCGCAACCAATCGCTTGGGCATTGTCTTCAATAACGTATAAATTAAATTCTTTAGCAATTTGCATGATCTCCTCCATAGGTGCGGCATGACCATATAAATGAACCGGCACAATAGCCTTAGTTTTAGGCGTAATCGCTTTTCTAACTGCTTCAGGATCAATACAAAAAGTGTGTGGATTTACTTCTACAAAAACAGGCTTAAGTTTCAATAATGCCACAACTTCGGTGGTAGCAATATAAGTAAATGACGGGGTAATAACTTCATCACCCGGCTGTAAATCCAATGCCATCATAGCTATTTGTAGCGCATCGGTTCCATTAGCACAAGGAATGGTATGCTTTACATTTAAATAACTACAAAGCGCGGCAGTAAACTGTTGAACGGGTTTCCCATTAATGTAGGCAGCAGTATCTAATACTTCATGAATTGCAGTGTCAACTTCATTTTTTATTTTTAAATATTGTGATTTTGTATCAACCATTTGGATGGGCCGCATAGAAATTTGTCTTTATAAGCCGCAAAATTACTACAAAAAACCTAGGTAAAGAATTTGAAAGTGGTTGATATTGAGTATTTTTTCCTCCCTAACTTTGTATTCCATGAAATCATTGTACCAATTTTTTATTTGCCTATACCCTTTTATAGCAAAATTGATAGCTCCTTATAATATAAAAGCGGCGGAATGGATTAAGGGCCGTTTAACAGTATGGGAAGGATTAACACAATTCGCAAATGCATCAACTCAACCAATTATATGGATGCACTGCTCATCCTTGGGTGAATTTGAACAGGGTTTACCTGTAGCAGAACAGTTAAAATCAACTTTTATACACTATAGATTATTAATAACTTTTTTTTCTCCATCGGGTTATTTAGTCAGAAAAAACCATCCAATTGCCAATTTTGTTTGCTACCTGCCGATGGATGGCGCAAAAAATGCAGCGCTATTTTTACAGTTGGTACAACCCAAACTAGCGATATTCATCAAATATGAATTTTGGTTGTATTATTTACAGGGATTAAAAAAAAGGGATATTCCTACTATATTGGTTTCCGGTATTTTCAGAGAAGAACAAGTATTTTTTAAATGGTATGGCAATTTTTATAGGAATATGCTTACCTGCTTTAGTCAATTATTGGTACAAGATGACCATTCAAGGGATTTACTTAGCAAAATTGGACTAGCAACTGCTACCATGGTATCAGGAGACACACGTTTTGATAGGGTTATTTCTATTGCACAGCAACCCGATTCATTCGCTTTAATTACACAATTTTGCCAAAATGAGCGGATAATTGTTGCGGGAAGTACCTGGAGTGAAGACGATAAAGCGTTGCATCATTTAGCACTTACCCATCGGGAAATTAAATTTATTGTAGCACCCCACAATATTGATCAAAGTAGATTAAATGAATGCTTAACTTATTACCCGAATGCAATGTTATATAGTAAATATGAAAGGGATTTTATTGAAAACAAGCCCTTTAAAAATGTGCAAACCCTGATTATTGATAATATGGGAATGCTAAGTAAACTTTATCAATTCGCTGAAATTGCTTTTATTGGAGGAGGATTTTCAGAAGATGGTATACACAATACATTAGAGGCTGCAGTATATGGTGTACCAGTAGTGTTTGGCCCGGTTTATGAAAAGTACCTAGAAGCAGTAGAACTAATAAATATAGGAGGCGCTTTTTCCGCTTTGGATGTAATTGAATTAGAACAAATAATCAATCAATTACTGAATGATGCAGCCATGAGAATTCATTGTGGTTCACTGGCCCAAAAATATATACAGCAAAAGGCTGGTGCTACGCAAAAAGTCATTGACTATATTCAAGAAAATCGTCTTCTTACCAATGAATAAAAATGTTTTACCGTTCCATTTTCGTCTTGCCAACCCATCTTTACTTTTAGTTCACGTTGAATCCAATATTGAGCTTCTGCAAGCATATTGAAACTGTTAATAGTTCTAATACTTCTATCGAAATTATTTTCATCACCCATAAAAAGCATACTGGTAAATAAATAGCGGTCATTTATAGTAATGGCTTTTCTTAGGTCTTCAATGGGTGCCTCAACTAATTTTGTTGCTAGTTCAACAGTATCGTCTTTTAATATATCATTCAGCACTTGATTGCTAACCGTGGTATCATTTACCGGCAATAGGGAATCTACCGAAAATTTATGGTGAACAATTGGTTGACTATCCACTGTTGAATAACTATTCCAAATATTGTCGTTTACAGCGTTTAACACTTCTTGTTGAGCAATATTATATTGATTTGTGTTATTTTCACCAATACCAGGCTCAAATTCATGCTGTTGCAATACATTTTCATTTTGAATTTCAAGGCTTTTTATTACCTGAAGTTCTGCTGAAATTTGTTGGATTGTAGCCAATAAATGCTCAACATTAGCATGCTGTTCAAACTGATCTTTTAATTTATTAATTAAAGTGCCCACACTTTCCATAGGATGCAATACATTTGGGGGGTTACAAAATGTTTTTAAATTGGATTTGTTCGTATTGGATTTATTCTATTAACGTGCAAATTACAAATTTATTTTATTCGATGTTTATAGAACCTAACTTAAAAGGAGAAAAAAAAGGCTGGATTGAAGTAATCTGTGGAAGCATGTTTAGTGGCAAAACAGAAGAATTGATTCGTAGGCTGAAAAGGGCTAAGATTGCCAATTTAACAGTAGAAATCTTTAAGCCTGCCATTGATGTACGCTACAATGAATATGATGTGGTTAGCCATGATGCAAATTCCATTCAATCATCCCCAATCGACAATTCTCAGGCAATTTTATTAATGGCCAATGGAGTTGATGTGGTTGGAATTGATGAAGCGCAATTTTTTGACGATGAAATTGTTAGTGTATGTGAAAAGCTGGCCCTAAATGGTGTTAGAGTGATAGTTGCCGGGCTTGACATGGATTATACTGGCAAACCCTTTGGACCGATGCCCAACTTATTGGCAGTAGCCGACTATATTACCAAGTTGCATGCAATATGCATGAAATGTGGAAGTATTGCCAATATATCGCATCGAAAAACAACCGAAAATGGCCAAGTAGTTTTGGGAGAAAAAGAAACGTACGAACCACGATGCAGAAATTGTTTCCATGATTAGTACTTTAAATATAGTTGCCCTGATTAAAAAAGATTTTCTGCTCGAAACCCGCCAGCAGCATACTTTTTATGGGGTATTACTCTATATAGCTTCTACCACTTTTGTAGTTTACTTGGGTATGGGGCAACCCGAAGACAAAGTATGGAATGGGTTATTTTGGGTACTTCAGCTTTTTGTATGCATTAATGCGGTAGCTAAAAGTTTTTTACAAGACAGTAAAGGTAAAATGTTGTATTTCTATTCAATAGTAAGTCCTACAGCTTTTATATTATCAAAGCTTATTTTCAATGGCATTATGATGTTATTGATGAATTTATTGAGTTTAGCTGTTTTCGCATTATTATTGGGTAATCCCATCACGAATATGGGAGAATTTATATGGATAGGCTTATTAGGTGGGTTGAGTTTAAGCTTAGTATTTACTTTCCTTGCTGCTATTGCTGCAAAAGCACAACAACAGGCAGCTTTGATGGCCATTATGGGTTTTCCCATCATCATACCTCAATTGTTATTGCTGATGAAAATAAGTGCAGCAGCATTTACTCCGGTAATTCAACAAGGTTTTTGGAATATGGTATGTATGCTTGTTGGACTGGATTTAATGATAGTTGCTTTAGCATATATACTTTTCCCTTTTTTATGGAAGGATTAAAAACGCAGGTGTCTTACCGTTAGTCCATTATTAATTAATTGCTTAAGTGAATCTATACCAATTTTGAGGTGACGATCTACAAACTGGGCCGTAATTTTTTTGTCGCTGGCCTCTGTCTTAACGCCCTCTGGCACCATTGGTTGGTCGCTCACCAATAATAATGCTCCTGTAGGAATTTTATTGTAGAAGCCGACAGTAAAAATGGTTGCAGTTTCCATATCAATAGCATAGGCTCTTACTTTTGTTAGATATTCTTTAAACTCTTCATCATGCTCCCATACCCTTCTGTTGGTGGTGTATACCGTACCGGTCCAATAATCAACTTTGTAATCTCTAATTGTTGTTGAAATGGCTTTTTGTAAGGCAAAGGCCGGCATAGCAGGAACTTCGGGTGGAAAATAATCATTAGAAGTACCTTCACCCCGTATGGCAGCAATAGGTAAAATCAAATCTCCCAATTTATTTCTTTTCTTTAATCCTCCGCATTTCCCTAAAAACAAAACTGCTTCTGGCTCAATTGCGGTTAATAAGTCCATAATAGTGGCTGCACCGGGACTTCCCATTCCGAAATTTATTATGGTAATTCCATTAGCGGTTGCACATTGCATAGGCCTGTCTTCCCCCACCACTTTAACGCCATTCGATTCTGCAAACATGGTTACATAGTTGCCAAAATTGGTTAATAAAATGTATTTACCAAAGTTTTCTAATTTTTCTCCTGTATATCTTGGCAACCAATTATTGACTATTTCTTGCTTATTTTTCATCTTATTTTATTTAATGAAAGCCTTATAACTACCGTTTTTTAGTTAATCAGTAAATATACAAATAAATAAAATAATTCAGCGGATAGATTGGCATTGTTGTATATTATCCTATTGAATAATTAGCTTTGATGAAAAAAAACAGTCTCAATTAATTATTATAGTGCAGTATGCAAATTCAATACCCTCCATATCGGCCAAGAATAAAAGAAGAAAATCAAAAAGAATATATTTTTGATGAGATTAGAAAACAATGGGTACGTTTAACACCAGAAGAATGGGTACGTCAAAATTTTTTACAGTACTTAATCGTCATAAAAAAATATCCTCCATCATTAATTGCAATTGAAAAAGAAATCAAGGTAGGCGAAATGAGGAAGCGGTTTGATGTGTTGATTTATGCATTAGATAAACCATGGATGATCATTGAATGCAAAGAGCAAAATGTTGCTTTAAATGATGCTGTTATAAAGCAGATGCTTGGTTATTACAGTAAAGTTCAAACAGAATATATTACTTTAACCAACGGAAATGAAACACATTGTTTTAGGATAAAAAATGGAGAGATTTTGGCTGTATCTATGATACCATCATATAAAAAATCCGAAAACAGTTAACAGGTTTCGGACTTTTTATATGATAAAAACTATTAGTGTTAAGGAAAGATACCCAATTCGGCATAGGTAGTTCCAACCTTGTTGATAGCACAAACATAAGCGGCGGTTCTCATGTCTGGAATTTCAGGATTATTGTTCCAAATTTCCATAATTTCACGTGTAGCACCGATCATTGTTTCTTCTAAACCGCTGTGTACCAAATCGACTTCTTCTGCACCATGCATAATAATTCTTCTTTCATTATCTGCAACGGTTTTACCGGTTAAGTTTTCTATTTGCTCTAAAATATTGGTATTCATATTTTCGGTGAAACGTTTTTCTAATCGACCATAACGTACGTGACTTAAATTTTTTAACCACTCGAAATAAGAAACGGTAACACCGCCAGCATTCAAATACATATCTGGCACAACTAAAATACCTTTTTGTGCCATCACATCATCAGCCTCTGGAGTTAACGGACCATTTGCAGCTTCTCCAATTATCTTAGCTTTCACATTATTGGCATTACTTCCATTAATTACATTTTCTAAAGCTGCAGGAATTAAAATATCGCAATCTAATTCTAATGCAAGGCCGCTATTGGCTAAATTGGTAGCACCCGGGAAATTAAGAATAGACCCAGTTGCTTTTCTATGTTGAAAAACTTCTTCTTCATTCAAACCATCTTCATTAAAAATTGCCCCTTCAAACTCAGCAATTGCTACAACTTTAGAACCATGTTCTCTAAAAAACTTGGCGCAGTGATAGCCCACATTACCTAGACCCTGTACTACTACGGATTTACCTTCTACCCCAACTGATAAACCTAGTCGTTTCATCACATCGGGCATATTGCACACTTCTCTAATACCAAAAAATACGCCTAAGCCGGTGGCTTCTTTTCGCCCTCTTACACCACCCTGCGAAATAGGTTTACCAGTTACGCAACCTGCAGCATCTATTTCACCTGGCTTAAGTGAAGAATAAGTGTCTACAATCCAAGCCATTTCGCGTTCCCCGGTACCATAATCTGGGGCAGGCACATCAATACCAGGACCGATAAAATTTTTCTTCACTAACTCACTTGTGTATCTGCGGGTAATTTTTTCTAACTCATACACACTTCGCTGACGGGGATTAATTTTAATCCCTCCTTTAGCACCTCCAAAAGGCACATTAACAATGGCGCACTTATAGGTCATTAAAGAAGCTAGCGCCATAACTTCGTCTTGATTTACCGCTTCACTAAAACGAATACCACCTTTACAAGGCGATTTGTGTTGAGAGTGTTGTACGCGATAGGCTTCAATTACCTCAATTGTGCCATCGTCCATTTTTACCGGAAAACGCATACTGTAGACACTGTTACAAGCTTTTATTTGTTCTAGCAAGCCCTTTTCCCACTTGGTAAATTTTGATGCTTTATCAAAGCTTTTTTCAACACTGTGAAAAAAACTGTACTCATGTTGATTTGACATTTGCAATCGATTTATAGGTTTATTACAATCGTTAGAAATAATCGATCTACTTCTTGATTTGCTCTTTCTCCAGACGAGTGAGTTTTCGATCTATGCTGGCAACATAGAGAAATAGACCAGTTAGTATAGTTACTATAATGGCAACCACTACATATATTTTACCGTTACTGCGCATGATATCTGCATTAGTTGCTTCTTGAGCATCAACAGATAAAATGATAAATAGTGATAAAAAAGTTGTTAATGATTTTTTAAAATTATTCATAAATAGATTTTTATTGATATTGAACAGGCAATCACCTGTATTTCTATCAGTTGAAAATCAACTGACCTACATTAGGTTTTTTTAAGCGTTATTTGTTTGGTCTGCTAATAAAATATATCGGAAACGAAGGGAAGTAATCCAAACACCTAATAAAGTCCACCCAATAACAGCAGGATAAAATACCGAACGCATATGCATGTCCATGTCTTTACCGTTAATTCCAGGATTGCCTTCACTACCTTGTCCGCCCGGATGCAACGACTCGGTTAATCGAGGTAAAATCCACAAAGTAGGGAATAACATAAAAAAAGCGAATATATTGTATACGGCACTGATTCGAGCTTTTTTATCTTCATCGTTCATGCTACCTCTCAATACAAAATAAGCCATGTAAATAAGTATGGCAATTGCGGCACCATTTTGTTTAGGATCGCCGCTCCATGGCATTCCCCATTGGTAATTGGCCCAAATTGCACCTGTAATTAAACCTAATACACCATAAATGATGCCGGTTGCTGCAAAAGCAGTTGAGTATGCGTCATTTTTTAAGGTAGGATTTTTTAAGAATTTGATGGCATAAATTAGTGACACAGTCAATAAAATCATCATTCCAAACCACATAGGTACATGAAAGAACATATTTCGGATTGTTTCTTTCATTCGATCGTCTAAGCGTGGCACTTTTACAAAAAAACCATATATACAAGTATACAGTAATAAAAAAAAGGCCAATATTTTCCACCAGAATTTTTGAATCATACGAATTTGTTTATGCACAATTATTGAGTGCAATTCCGCATCAAAATTAAGTGAAACATTGTCAATATTGCGAATGAATAAAAAAATTAGTATGGGCAATTATGAAATCCGCTTAAATTGTGATGAATATGGCATTACCGCTTTTACAGATTAAAAACCTAAGTATTGCATTTGAAAGCAGTATTGCTTCAAGGCCAGCATTGAACAATGCGAATATAATTGTTAATAGAGGCGAAACAGTAGCAATAGTAGGCGAATCGGGCTCTGGAAAATCAATCACTTCCTTATCAATATTGGGATTATTGGCTAGTCCTCCTGCAAAATATACCAAGGGCAGTATTATATACAATCAACCTGAGCAAAGTATCGATTTGTTAAAAGCAAATTTTAGAACATTGTCGAATCTTAGGGGTAATAAAATAGCCATGATTTTTCAGGAGCCAATGACATCACTAAATCCTGTTCTTACTTGTGGTTTTCAGGTAGTAGAAGCAATCAAAACGCATTTAAAATTAAGCAATAAGGCTGCAAAAGTAAGAACCATTGAGTTATTTAAAAAAGTACAATTGCCCAATCCGGAGGAGTTATTCAATAAATATCCGCACCAAATAAGCGGAGGGCAAAAACAACGGGTAATGATCGCAATGGCTATAAGTTGTGAGCCTGAATTATTAATTTGTGATGAGCCAACTACTGCCTTAGATGTAACTGTACAACAAAATATTTTACAAATCATCCGAACCTTACAAGCAGAAAATAATATGGGTGTTATTTTTATCACCCATGATTTAGGTGTAGTAGCAGAGATAGCCCATAAAGTGGTGGTTTTGTATAAAGGAAATATTGTAGAAGAAAACAGTACCGAAAAATTGTTTCGGTTTCCTAAACACCCTTACACTAAAGCATTATTGGCGTGTAGACCGGTATTGTATTCTAAAGATCAACGCCTTCCAATAGTAAGTGATTTTATGAACAGTGAAGGTGAAACCATATTTGATCGACCCCAAAATATAAAGACAACAAATACAAGATCAATAGAGCAAGCACCGCAAGCGGTATTGATAGAAGTTAAAAACTTAAAAGTATACTTTCCAACCCAGCAATCATTTTGGGGTAAGACACTTGCCTATGCAAAAGCGGTAGAAGATGTAAGCTTTAGCATATTTGCAGGAGAAACATTGGGTTTGGTGGGAGAATCGGGTTGTGGCAAAACAACATTGGGAAGAGCCATTCTGCAATTGCTTCCTGTTACGTCAGGTAATGTAATCTATAAGGGTATTGATTTAACCACTACTACTGCTGGCGCATTAAAAAAATTGCGCAAAGAGATTCAAATTATTTTTCAAGACCCCTACTCTTCTTTGAACCCTAGAATGACAATTGGTGAGGCGATTGCTGAACCTCTAAAAGTTCATGGGTTGGTATCAAAAAATAAAACTGCTAAAGAAGAAGTAATTCATTTGTTAGAGAAAGTAAATTTACTTCCTGATCACTACCAGCGCTATCCACATGAATTTAGTGGTGGCCAACGGCAAAGAATTGTGATTGCCAGGGCATTGGCAATGAAACCATCTTTTATTATTTGTGATGAAAGCGTTTCGGCCTTAGATGTAAGTGTTCAGTCGCAGGTATTGAATTTGTTGAATGATTTAAAAGCCGATTTTGGGTTTACCAATCTATTTATATCTCATGACTTATCGGTGGTGAAATACATTAGCGATAGAATAATAGTAATGCAAAAAGGAAGAATAGTAGAAATGGGAGCATCAAATGCTATTTACCATTCACCTAAAGAAAGCTATACCCAACAACTAATTTCAGCTATACCTACATTCACTATATAGCTAATTAAATCATTGATTATCAAAAAGTTACCATAGATTTTGTTTAATCTGCATAATACTGTATATTTTTACGTACATTTGCAGCCTTTCAAAAATTCATGCCGTAACATGAAGTGTTGGCCTACCAGTAATTTTTTGCGTAGGCATACTGACTGTGGCTATCATCTTAAAACTGATTAGTTACATGAAATGAGCCATAAAATAAAGTTTGCAATGAAACAGCAAATTCCAGTTGGCGAGTCACATGTGACCAATAAAAAACAAAAGATATATACACATGAAATTATCACAGTTTAAGTTCGACCTACCGTTGAACCTGATTGCACAAAATCCTACAAAAAGAAGAGAAGACAGCCGACTGATGGTTGTTGACAGAAAAAGTGGTCACATGGAAAATCGTAATTTCAAAGATATTTTGGAATATTACGATGACAAAGATGTGTTTGTAGTGAACAATACCAAAGTATTTCCTGCCAGGATGTATGGAAGAAAGGAAAAAACAGGTGCGAAGATTGAGGTTTTTTTACTGCGCGAATTAAATAAGCCAAACCGTCTTTGGGATGTAATTGTTGATCCCGCAAGGAAAATACGTGTAGGCAATAAATTGTATTTTGGAGATAATGAAGAATTGGTAGCGGAAGTAATAGACAATACTACCAGTAGAGGGAGAACCATACGTTTTTTATGGGATGATGACGATGAAAGCTTCAAAAAAATGTTGGAATTTTTGGGAGAAACACCACTTCCAAAATACATCAAACGCAAGCCAGATGAAGAAGATAAAGAACGTTACCAAACTGTATATGCAAAGCATGAAGGAGCTGTTGCAGCTCCAACTGCAGGTTTGCATTTTAGCAAGGAATTAATTAAGCGTTGTGAAATACAAGGTATTCGTTTTGCAGAAGTTACATTACATACCGGATTGGGCACATTCCGCCCTATTGAAGTAGAAGATTTGAGCAAGCATAAAATGGATGCAGAATATTACCAAATTAATGAACAAGCTTGTGCCATTGTAAATAAAGCAAAAGAAAATGGCAAACGAATTTGTTCAATTGGTACTACAACCATGCGTGCTATGGAAAGCAGCTTTACTGCTCAACAATTATTAAAACCTAGTGAAGGTTGGACAAATCATTTTATTCACCCACCTTATAATTTCAATGTAGCGGATAGCTTAGTAACCAATTTTCATTTACCAAAAACAAGTTTATTAATTATGACTTGTGCATTTGCAGGTTATGATTTAGCAATTGAAGCATACCAAAAAGCTATTAAAGATAAATATCGTTTCTTCAGCTATGGAGATGCATTATTGATAATTTAATGACACCATTAACTACTTATGAAAGGCGGAACAATTTATTTGCTCCGCCTTTTTGTTTAAATTATTTACCTGCTCAATGCGCGTTTTTTAATCATTCCTCCTTTAGTGTCCTTTATACTATTCATTACTACAAAAGCATTGGGATCTATTTTTTCAATTTCGGTATGTAGTTTACTGATTTCTAATCTGGTAATCACCGTGAAAACAATATCCTGATCGTGCGTATGTCCATGTTTTCCAAAACCTCTCTTACCCTTATAAACAGTAACTCCACGTCCTAATTTTTCGGCTACCATAACGCGTATTTTCTCGCAATGAACCGATACAATAGTTACACCGGTATATTCTTCCACACCTTCAATTACAAAATCCAATGTTTTAGATGCAGCAAAATAGGTAAGCATAGAGTATAAAGCTGTTTCTACAGATAACATATAAGCGGCAATCGAAAAAACCACAATATTAACTACGGTAATTATATCACCAATGGTAGCACCTAACTTACGACTTAGAAATATTGCCAGAACTTCCGTACCATCTAATACTGCACCGCCTCTTACAGAAAGACCAATACCAGCCCCTAAAAACAGTCCGCCAAATACTGCTACCAATAATTTATCGTGTGTTACCTGCGGAAAATTAATAACAGCAAGTGATAAAGCTAAGCCAATAATGGCAAGACTTGCTTTAATAGCAAACGGCTTTCCTATTACATTTAATCCTAAAATTATAAAAGGGATATTCACCAATAAGATCAATACATAAATAGGTACATTAAAAATTTCAGCGATTAATAATGAAATACCTGTTGCGCCACCATCTATAAAACTATTGGGCAATAAAAAACTTTGTAATCCAAATGTTGCGGAACAAATTCCCAATAAAATATAAAACAACTCTTTTAAAAATGCAAGAATTGTTATTTTGAAAACGCGAGCATTCTTTGCCTTTAGGTAACCGCTATAGGTTAATTTACCGATACTTGTATGCGGTTTATGATTAAAAATATGTAGAATGATGAAGTCTTTTAATGATTGCTTCATATTTAGTGAAGACTAATAATTATCAGTCGTGTTTTATTAGCGCCTAATTAAATGATAGCAATAAATGCAATTTAATTAGGCGCATGATTTTAATGATGTTAAAAAAAGCAACAACTAATTGGCTTCAACATATGCTTTAAAATTATTTAAAATTGCCTGCCAGCCTGATTGCTGTAACTCAACACTGTTAACAGTCTCCGCGTCAAACTTTTCAATAATTTCTGTGGTATTATTAACATTTTTAAAACCTACTATTACTTTACGGTCATCTCCTAAAGTATATTCAATGATTTTATGCAACACTATATTGTCGTAAATACCCCAAAAATCAAATCCAAAACTTCCGTCTTTGGCTTCCATTCTGTAGGAGAATTTTCCACCAATTGTCAAATCATTTTCTGCATTGGTAGTATGCCAATCGGAAGAAGCGGCATTCCATTTAGTAACATGTTGCGGATCGGTAAAATAGTTCCAAACCTGTTCAACAGATGCATCTATTATAACTTCAACTGTGATAACTGTATTGCTCATTTTAATTATTTACTTGTTTACAAACCAAACAGGCCACTATTTAACAACTGTAATGTGTTAACTTTTTCATTAGCAGGTACTAACAATGAAATGTTATGCGGACTACCGCCATAACTTACCATGGTTACTTGCACATCTTTTAATGAATCGAATAATTTTTGCAATACATTTTTAGTTTGTGCAATTTCATTGCCTACAATAGAAACTATAGTTTGATTCTTTAGAACATCTACAGTGCCAAAAGGTTCTAGTTCGCGTACAATTTCCTGTAAAAACTGATCATTATCAATTGTAACAGATACAGCCACTTCTGAAGTTGTGATCATATCTATTGATGTTTTGTATTTCTCGAATACTTCAAATATTTTTCTTAAGAAACCATAAGCCAATAGCATACGACTACTTTTTATTTTAATTGCTACTATGCCATCTTTAGCAGCCATAGCTTTTACACCAACACTACCAGCTTCTTTAGTAATAACGGTTCCGGCGGCTTCGGGTTGCATGGTATTTAATAAACGAACGGGTACATTTTCTTGTTGGGCAGGCCAAATACAAGTAGGGTGTAAAATTTTTGCACCAAAATAAGCCAGTTCAGCGGCTTCATCAAAACTAAGCTGTTCAATTGCAAAGGTTTTATTGACGATACGAGGGTCGTTATTGTGCATACCATCAATATCGGTCCATATTTCACATACTTCTGCACGAGCAGCGGCCGCTACTAATGAAGCAGTGTAATCGCTTCCGCCACGTTTTAAATTATCAACTTCTCCTCTAGCATTTTTACAAATATATCCCTGCGTGATAAAAATATCTACATCCGTTAGTTGTTGCAACAATTCGTTCAACTTTGTTCTAATAGCGAGCAGTTGCGGTTCTTCATTGGCATCAATCGACATAAATTCTAAAGCAGGAAGCAGTGCGTGTTTTATACCAGCTTCTTCCAGATATACACAAAATAATTTTGTACTCATTAGCTCGCCTTGAGCTAAAATATCTTTATATAAAGATTCACTGAAAGAAATGAGTAAAATGATGCGAAGAAACTCGAAATGTTTGTCGATTATTTCGTTTGCTTTTTTGCGAGATTCTTCTTTAGCAACCAGGAGCTGGATAAAGTTTTTATAATGCTCATGTAATTGATCTATTTTAATGCTGGCGGAAGCTTTATCACCTGAAGCCAAGAAATTGCTGATTTCTACCAACGCATTGGTAGTACCACTTAACGCGCTCAACACCACTATCTTACGCTTATTATCTTTAGTGATTAATTGTGCCACTTCGTGCATACGCTCTGGCTTACCAACGCTGGTGCCTCCAAACTTCATTACCTTCATTTGATGTTATTTTTAATTTAGAAAATGGTGATTATTACAAATCTATATTACAATCCTTTTATATCAAATAATGAACCTGTATTTTTCAAATCTTCTACAATAGTTGTTAGTAATGGAATTCCTTCAACCATTCTACTTTGCTGTATTTCGCGTTCAGGATCACCAGGAATAAGCACTTTTTCGCAGCCTTCTGCTGGTTTAGCAGCACGGAATCGAGTAATCCAATTGTCCATGTGCTGTTTAAAATCTGTAGCTGGCCGAAACGCATCAATTCGCATTGCGCCAAAAAAATGACCTAACCCTTTACCTGGCATATTTTCAGGCATAGGGATATAAGCAGGAAAAGGGGGTGCCCATGGTCCATAAGAAGCACCGCTTAACACTGCAGAAAATATATCTACAATGCTACCAAGTGCATAACCTTTATGGCTGCCATGTTCTCTATCACTGCCAAGTGGAAGTAACGCACCATTTTTTTTGAGGATATTTGCATCGGTACTTGCGTTACCTTCTTGGTCTTGAACCCATCCAGTGGGAGCGTTGGCTTTTTTGCGTTGTAAAATTTCTAGTTTCCCATTAGCCGCCGTGGTAGTAGCAAAATCTGCAACAAAAGGAGGTTCATTACCGGCAGGAATGGCAACAGCAATGGGGTTTGTACCCAACATTTTCTCTACAGAAAATGTTGGTGCTACCAATGCACTGGCATTTGTCATGGCCATACCAATCATATCTTCATTTAGAGCCATCATTGCATGATAACCAGCGATGCCAAAATGATTAGAGTTTTGCACACTTACCCAACCGGTCCCCACTTTTTTAGCCTTATCAATAGCAACCTGCATAGCAAATGGAGCTACTATTAACCCAAGACCGGCATCGCCATCAATTACAGCGGTAGAAGGCGTTTCATGAATGATGCGGATAGAAGGTGTTGCATTAATTCTTCCGGCTTGCCACAACCGTATATACCCACTTAACCGCGCCACGCCATGGCTGTCGATACCGCGCAAATCGGCCGAAAGCAATACTTCTGTGGCAGTTGCAGCATCATTTTCGGAGCAACCAATTGCTTTAAACACATCGTATGTAAATTGATAGAGTACTTGATATTGAAATAATTGCATGAGAAATTAAAATTAAAATGCAAATTTAATTGAATGAGGGATAAAAAAATCCCGGCTACAAAAGCAGCCGGGAGTATATTGAACTTACTAACTAATTAACCGCTTAAAATGGCAAATCATCTGAGCTATCAGCAGTATCTCCAACAGATGGCATTGGTTGTACTGGTGCTGACGAAGCTGCTGACGGATAATCAACACTAGTGGCTGAATCATTTGATTTACCTCCCAAAAGTTGAACGCTAGAGACTCTTAATGAAAGTGTTGCGCCATGTACACCCTCTTTATTGGTATAAGTTCTCACATCAGGTTGCCCCTCTACATATACTTGAGTGCCTTTTTTAAGATAAGGTGCTATGCCCGTTCTTTCTGTCCAGTATGCACAATCAACCCAAATTGTTTTATCTTTTTGATTTCCCTGAGCATCTTTATAACGCTCAGTATGCGCTACTGTAAAATTAATTACATTTTTTCCGCTTACTGTATTTAGAACCGCATCTCTGCCTAGATTACCAATTGCTGTTAACTTGATCATAGAATTGTTTTTTGTAAAAATCTGAAAATTGAAATTAAGATAAAAGCGTATAAACCGCATTATTTAATTTTTTTTACCTGCTTTTTTCGCATTTCGATAGATTTGAGGGTATCCACTACCCCATAATTGGGGTATTTTAAGCGGAGTTGTTTTAATTTTGTATAAATTTTTTATATGAGCCGCAAAGGAAAAGTGTTGGTAGCCATGAGTGGGGGTATTGATAGTACTGTTACGGCCCTAATGCTGCACCATGAAGGATATGAAGTAATAGGTATTACCATGAAAACATGGGATTATGCAACGAGTGGGGGTTCTTCTAAAGAAACGGGGTGTTGTAATATAGACTCTTTTAATGATGCTCGACAGGCGGCCGTTCATCATGGATTTCCACATTTTATATTAGATATACGGGAAGAATTTGGTGATTTTGTGATTGAGAATTTTGTGGAAGAATATATTGCAGGCCGAACGCCCAACCCTTGTGTAATGTGCAATACACATATTAAGTGGAGAGCATTATTGAAAAGAGCCAATGCATTGGGCTGCGATTTTATAGCAACTGGGCACTATGCAGAAGTTAGGCAGCATACCAATGGCCGATATGTGATAAGCAAAGGATTGGATGAAACAAAAGACCAGAGCTATGTTTTATGGGGGTTAGATCAGGAATTATTAAGTCGCACAATGATGCCATTAGGTGGTTATCACAAATCAGCCATACGACAAATGGCTATTGATATGGGATACCCCGAACTAGCAAAGAAAAGTGAGAGTTACGAAATTTGCTTTGTACCAGATAATGATTACAGAGGATTTTTGAAAAGAAGAGTAGCCAATTTAGAAGATAGTGTTGCTGGAGGATGGTTTGTAGATAAAAGCGGAAAAAAACTTGGACAACACAAGGGATACCCATTTTATACCATTGGTCAGCGAAAAGGATTAGAAATAGCGTTAGGTCGACCAATTTATGTAACTGCCATTAACCCTGATACCAATACGGTGGTTTTAGGAGATGAAACAGATTTGGAGCAAAACGATATGTTGGTGGGTAAAATTAATTGGATAAAATACGATGGCATTTCTGATGGTATGGAAGCCACAACCCGCATACGCTACAAAGACAAAGGCGCTTTAAGTAATTTATATAATGCAGATGATAGTTTACGCATTCGTTTTTTTGAGAACGTGAAAAGTATTGCGCCCGGACAAAGTGCTGTTTTTTATGAAGGGAATGATGTGATTGGCGGTGGAGTTATTAGAAGAGGGGAATTGGTAAATGGATAACCTAATTATCCGATATCATATTTTCTCTATAAAAGCTATCAAATTCGTCTAAATAATGCGGCAAACATCGTATCGGCTTTATTTTCATACCCTTTAATTATACCCTGTTCTAACAACTGTAACGAAAATTTATGTTGAATAAACGCCGAATTTTCTTCGTTTTCTTGTTTAAAAACAGAGCAAGTAATAAACAACAAATAGCCACCCTTATTGAGTGATGGAATAATATTTGAAATTATTTTTTGTTGCAAATCCTGAAAAACAGCAATTTGTTGTTGATTAAAATAAAACAATTGTTCCGGTGTTCTAGACCATGTACCACTTCCACTACAAGGCACATCTGCTATTAGTAAATCTGCTTTGGGTAAATGAATATTGTTATTTTTTTGCAAATGTATATTCGATAAATCTACTACAAATTGTTGATAATGGCGTAAGCCAGCTCGCTCAAAACGTTGCGACAAGTTATGCAATATAGCACTTCGAATATCAGAAACAACAAGTTTAAAACTACCTAATATATCATGGGCCAAAATCGATTTACCGCCGCTGGCAGCACAACAATCCCATACTGAAAATGAAGAAGGGGATGACAGTAATTTTCGATCTATTTTCTGAATTAGTGCGCCTACTTTTTGGGAACTCAAATCTTGTACTACTGCATCAGTATCTAATGCAATCACTTCATTTAATTTGGTACTATTGGGCAATGCTAAAGTAGTATCGGTTAATTGATGATACTGAATTCCTGCATTGGTTAAAGAAGCTTTAACCTTATTAAGTTTATTAGATCGAACTCGTAAAAAAAGGTCTGGTTGAATTAAATGTCCATGGGAAAAAAGTGTTGAATCTACCTCAGCACTTAAAACTTTATCAAATGGAAAAATTTGTTGTCGATCAAATAAAGGTTGTATTGATTCTACATATGCTAGTCTTTGAAGAATAGTGCCCGTCCAATTTGTCAACCAATTTTCATCAAATAATTCGCCCCATTTCCCTGGTTCATTATTTGTAATAAAAAGAGCTATTTTAATACCTTCTTCCTTTTGAATATTTTTGGCAGCACTTCCTACCCGAAAATATGCATAACAAAGTTGAGCAATATTTTTTCGATCTTTTGATCCAAATTTTTTATACTGTGCAAAATATTTTTTTAAAAATATAGCAAGTGGAACAGTACCATCATAGGCTTGCAAAAGCTGTATAGCATTTTCTACATATCTGTTGGCGTATTTCATTCAATTATAACTCTAGCAATGCTTTCACTGGATCTTTCCCAATCAGTAATAATTCCGGATTTTCTAATAATTCTTTTACGCGTACCAAGAAGCTTACACTTTCTCTTCCATCAATGATGCGATGATCGTAACTAAGGGCAATGTACATCATCGGACGAATAACTACCTGACCATTTATAGCCATTGGTCGGTCTTGTATTTTGTGCATTCCTAAAATGGCGCTTTGCGGGATATTAATAATGGGTGTACTCATTAAACTACCGAATACACCTCCGTTCGTAATGGTGAAAGTACCCCCTTGTAATTCTTCTGCTGTTAATTTACTATCTCGGGCTTTTGCTGCTAATGCCAATACCGATTTTTCTATTTCGGCCATGCTTAAACTTTCTACATTTCTTATCACCGGAACAGTTAATCCTCTAGGTGTACTTACAGCAATACTTATATCTGCATAATCGTGGTAAATAATTTGATCACCATCAATGTATGCATTTACAGACGGCCACTCTCCTAATGCAATGGAACAAGCTTTTGCAAAGAAGCTCATGAAGCCTAAATTTACACCATGGCTTTCTTTAAATTTATCTTTGAAAGTTTTTCTTGTTTCCATTATCCGAGTCATATCCACTTCATTAAAAGTGGTTAACATGGCAGTGGTATTTTTTGATTCAACCAATCTACGACTGATGGTTTTACGCAAAGCACTCATTTTTTCGTTTCGAACAGTACGAGTGAATAGAGCGTTACTTTCAATAAAAGCTTTTTTACCCGGATTGGCTATTGCTTGTAATACATCTTGTTTCAATATTTTACCGCCAATACCAGATGCTGAAATTTCTTTGGTATTTACTTTTTTATCGGCAATAATTGCAGAAGCAACAGGAGTTGCTTTTACTTCATTTGGCACACCGGTAACAGGAGCTTGATTGATCACTGTATTAGTCACAGTTTCTTTAGGAGCAACTGCAGGTTTTGCAGCAGTTTCATCGATATTTGCCAATACATCGCCAATGTTTAAAGTATCACCTTCAATACCAATTGTAGTTAAAATACCAGCTTTTTCTGCATTCACTTCAAAAGTGGCTTTTTCACTTTCCAGTTCTGCAATTACTTCGTCTCTCTCGACCCATTCTCCGCTTCTTTTAGTCCATTTTAATAAGGTAACCTCACTGATAGATTCTCCTACTGTTGGCACTTTTATTTCGATCATATTTATTTATTTCTAGTTGAAGAATATTGTATTAATTATGTTTAAATAGTAAATGCTGTTTCGATAATTTGAGCTTGTTCTTTTGCATGAATCTTCGCATAGCCTGTAGCGGTAGCTGCACTTGCATTTCTGCAGATCACACTAAATTGAATTGCATGTAAGTTCATTTTTAAAAATACAGCAGCCCCCATGTTAGCGGGCTCTTCTTGAACCCATTGCCAAGTAGCTTTTTTATATTTGGTTTTTAGTGCTGTAAGTTGTTCAACAGGTAATGGATAAATTTGTTCTAAGCGAACAATAGCAATATCAGTTCTTTTTTCTTTCGCTTTATGATCGGCCAATTCAAAGTACAGTTTACCTGAGCAAAACAAAACTTTAGTAACATCCGCTGCTTTTGTTACTGAAGCATCGTCTAATACTTCCTTAAAACTTCCATTAACAAAATCTTCAACAGGGCTATAAGTTGCAGCACTTCTAAGGTTTACTTTTGGAGAAAAATTAATTAGTGGTTTTCTAAAATTCCAAGTAAGCTGTCTTCTTAATAAATGAAAGAAGTTTGCAGCACTAGTTATATTAGTAATTACAATATTTAGCTCGGCGCACATTTGTAGGAAACGTTCCATTCTTGCGCTACTATGCTCTGGGCCTTGTCCTTCATAACCATGAGGTAGTAACATTACCAAGCCGTTCTGGCGTTGCCATTTTTGTTCCCCTGCAGTAATAAATTGATCTATCATTGTTTGTGCACCATTGCAGAAATCACCAAATTGTGCTTCCCAAATAACCAACGCATTTGGATTGGCCATTGCATAGCCATATTCAAATCCTAATACACCATATTCACTTAATAAGGAGTTGTAAATTCTAAATTTTTCTTGCTTCTCTTGAAAATGATTAAGTCTATTATATCCTTTATTGGTTACTTCATCTCTTAATATAGCGTGACGGTGACTAAAGGTACCTCTTTGAACATCTTGTCCGCTCATACGAACAATTTTACCATCAACTAATAATGATCCATAAGCCATTAATTCGGCTGTAGCCCAATCTACTTTACCTTCTGTTTCTAATAATTTAATTTTGTCGTGCAACAGTTTTTCGATTTTCTTCAGTGGCTTAAAGTCATTGGGCCATTTCATTAAACCTTCGAATAATAATTTAAATTTTTGTTCCGAAATAGCGGTATTGGGAGATGAAACGAAATCTTTCTCGGTGGCTTTACCCATCGATTTCCAGATGAGTTCAGGTGCTTGGTATTTGTAGGGTAAAGGATTTTGTTTGATTTCATCTAATCTAGCTTGCAGATCACCCCAAAATTTTTGCTCCATTTCTTTTGCCAATGCTTTGGCATCTGCATCGCCATTTTGGATTAAGAAATCGGTATAAATTTCTCTAGGATTTTTGTGTTTATCTATTAAAGCATACAACTGCGGTTGTGTATATTTTGGATCATCCCCTTCATTATGTCCATGTTTTCTATAACACACCATATCTATAAAGATGTCGCTATTAAATTTTTGACGGTAGCGAGTAGCGATTTCGGCACATTTAACCACGGCCTCAGCATCATCACCATTAACGTGAAATACAGGAGCTTGCACCATTGCTGCAACTGATGTTGAGTAGGCGGCACTTCTGGCATCATCAAAATCAGTAGTAAACCCAATTTGGTTGTTGATTACAAAATGAATAGTACCACCGGTATAATAACCACGTAGATTACTCATTTGCAACACTTCATAAACAATACCCTGACCTGCTACTGAAGCATCCCCATGAATTAAAATAGGCAAAATTTTATCGAATTCACTGTGCTGTAAAACATCGGCTTTTGCACGAGCAAAGCCCACAACTACAGGATCTACTGCTTCTAGGTGAGAGGGATTGGGCATCAACTTTAGATACATGTCTTTTCCAGAGGGAGTATTAACTTCACTACCGTAACCCATGTGGTATTTCACATCACCACTACCCATTGTTTGATCGATGGCAGCGGTACCTTCAAACTCACTGAATATTTGTTCATAGGTTTTACCCATAATATTGGCCAGCACATTTAAGCGACCTCTATGAGCCATACCTATGACTACTTCTTCAACACCATTTTCTCCTGAAGTATTAATGATAGCATCTAATGCTGCAATGGTTGTTTCGCCACCTTCTAAAGAAAACCTTTTTTGGCCAATATATTTTGTATGTAGAAACTTTTCAAAAATCACGCCTTGGTTTAGCTTCTCTAAAATTCTTTTCTTTTTTTCGATAGCTATAGGTGAAGAAAATTGTTGTTCAATTTCATGCGTCAGCCAATCAATTTTTTGCTGGTCGCCAATGTATTTAAATTCGATACCAACATTTTTTGCATATGTATTTTTCAGGTGCAATAAAATATCTTTAAGCTTAGCCGCACCTAGACCTATTAAGTTACCCGCATTAAAAGTAGCATTCAAGTCTGCTTCACTCAATCCAAAGAACGACAAATCTAGGTTAGCGCCACGGTCTTTTCGGCTTCTGATGGGGTTGGTAGTAGCAATTAAATGACCTTTATTTCTATACCCCAAAATTAAACGGTACACTTTGATTTCATTCATCCAATCAATATTGCTGACTGATGAAGAAATTGAAGGGTTACCAGCAACCGCTTGGTTGCTTACAGCAAAATCAAAGCCTTCGAAAAACTTTTTCAGATCGGGATCAATACTATCGGGATTATTTGTAAATTCCTGGTACAGCGATTCTATAAATGCAGGATGAGAATTAGTAATGTATGAAAAATCCTTCATTGGTCTATTTTAAGCAATTTTTATGAAATTGAGCGCAAATATCGGTCATTGAGGGTAGAAAACGAACCAAAAATTGTCTATTTACGATAAATTATGCTAAATTTTATGTTAACATATGCTATCAAAAAAAATAAAACCAAACTATCCTAAAGGGTAAATGAGGATTTTTTTAGTTTTTTTTGAATTAAATTTCAAGTTTTGGTTTTCAATCCTTACCTTTGCCGTCCTGAAAAAATTAGAACATGGCAAATCATTCAGCTACAAAGAAAGACGTTAGACAAGCCTCAAAGCGCCGCGATCGTAATCGTTACTATGGTAAAACCACTCGTAATGCAATACGTGACCTTAAAGCAAATACTGAGAAGAAAGCTTACGAGGAACAATTACCTAATGTTGTATCTATGATCGATAAGTTGGCTAAGCGTGGAATTATCCATAAAAACAAAGCCGCCAACCTTAAGAGCAAATTAGCGAAGAAAGCAACAGCAATAGCATAGCATATTGCTTAGCAGCTTCAAAAGATATTTAAAGCCGGTGTAGACCGGCTTTTTTATTTTAGTATATGTTAATTTGATGGAAATTGAATATAAAATATATTTAACTTATCATTTTTCTTCTTATACGTCATCTTGCCTTTATGTAAGATTAATATTTTATCGACAATAGACAAACCTAATCCGAAACCTTTTTTATTTATTGAATTTTCTCCTCTGAAAAAAGGAATATTCATTTTTTCTACTTCATCAGTTGACAACTGACTTCCATGGTTTTTAAAAGCTACACCAACTGTATGAATGCCTGGAATTATTACTATTTGAACTTTTTTGTCATCGGAATAATTATATGCATTTTTAATTAAATTCATAAATGCAGATTTAAGTAACGATTCATTTCCCTTAAACATTAACGCGGCATCGTCATCTGGTATTTTTTCAAAAGACAAATCGACTTGAATATCTGCAAACATTTTTTTTGCGGTTGATATTGTTTCGTACAATAACTCATCAATTCTTATATAGGGCCAATTCGGGAAATTCTTAATGGATTCGTACTGAGAAATAAGTAATAAAGAATTGGTTAGCTCAACCATGTACTGCTGGTATTCTTTTAAAGATTCCAAAACAGATCTATATCCCTCGGCATCATTTATTCGGTTTAAAGCAGCTTCGGTTTGAGAAAGCATAACTGCTAAGGGAGTTCTTAATTCATGGGAAGCGTGCCGAACAAAGCTCTTTTGCGTATCGAAGGCTTTTTGTAACCGTTCTAGCATTGAATTAAAGTTTTTAGCAATGGTATTGATTTCATCATTAGAGGGCTTGAGCGCTAACCTATCCGACAAATTACCTTCATTGGTTTTACTCATTTGTTCACTTAATCTTACAATAGGCTTAATGGCTTCTTTTACAAATAAAAAAGATATAATTCCAGTGATAAAAAATGAGCCTAAGAATACAAAAGAAAGAATTACGCTTAAATTGTCTAATTTTTCGTAGCCCAATTCATCATAGCCAGCAACAAATACAAAAGACTTAGAAACTGGTTTATACAAAACTGTATGCTGGATATTATTGCCATCAGTGAAATTATATTTTAGTTCATTTATGGCTTTATTTTTAGGAAAAGAAGGGATTTTTATAGGAATATTTTCGGGAAACCTAAATACAACTTTACCCAAGGAGTCAACTATATATAATTCACCATGAAATATGGAAAAATCGTGTACAGAACGAAACAACTTAATTAGTTCTCGTTGATCGGGTTTCTTTATTTCATTAAAAATTTGATACACTTCATTGCCTTCATAAGCAACTTTATTAAAGAAGTCTTGTTCACGATAACTCGAATAAAGAAAATAAATAGTTGCTGATGAAATGATCAGCATAATCGCTACAAATGAAGTAAACAGCAATGCAAAACGAACTTTTAGATTCATATGAATTACTTAATAAAATATCCAAAACCCGGCTTTGTATGTATTAATTTTTTAGAGAATGGCTTGTCAATTTTATTGCGTAAAAAACTGATATAAACTTCTATAGTGTTTGTTCCAGTATCAAAACTAAGATCCCAAACTTTTTCTAAAATTTCATGTTTAGATATCACCCTTTCTTTGTTTCGGGCTAATAATACAAGCAAAGTAAATTCTTTCGCAGTAAGATTAATATCAATGCCTGCTCTAACTACAGTTTTATTGCGAAAATCAATTTCTAAATCTTCTACTACAATTTTATTTTCTTGAGAAGCTGGATCTGCCCTTTTTAACAAGGATTTTACTCTTGCAAATAATTCATCAAAATGAAATGGTTTTACCAAATAATCATCTGCCCCAGCGTTAAATGCTTCCATCTTATCTTGAATCTCACCCATTGCTGTGAGCATTATAATAGGAATTGCTTTATTTACTTCTCGATACTCCTTACAAAGCATTAGTCCATTTTTGTATGGCAAATTGATATCTAAGATTACTAAAGAATAAATATGTTTCCCAAATAATTCAGTTGCTTCTTTACCATCATGTGCAATTTCTACCATATATCCAACACGAACCAATTCTTCTTTAATGATTTGGGCTAATTTGGCTTCGTCTTCAATAACTAGGATTCTATATTTTTTTTCTATCATATCTTTATCAATATACTTAGTTCAATTATCCAATTTTCTATCAAAAAAGTATTTTCAAGATCTTATCATAGCTTCAGATCAACGAAAATTTAGGTCACCATTTCATTTGAACTTGTAATATACTCAAATTAACGATTTATAAGTGTTTTTCCCATTTCCAAAATGCAAATTTGAGTTAACTTTGTACTCTATGACAGAAAAAATATTGATTCTTGACTTTGGTAGTCAATATACTCAATTAATTGCAAGGGCTGTAAGGGAAGCCAATATTTATTGTGAAATAATTCCTTACCACCAAAAGTTTTCAATTGATTCCGGATTAAAAGGAATCATACTTAGTGGATCGCCCTTTAGTGTAAATGATGAAAATGCACCAGAAGTTGAGGTTAGTCAATTTAATGCACAATTGCCAGTATTGGGCATATGCTATGGAGCACAAATGACTGCAAAACTTTTTGGAGGTAAAGTTGACAAATCTAATAAAAGAGAGTATGGCCGTGCATTTATGGAAATCAAACAAAAAGATGCCATTTTTAATTTGGTTTCAGAAAAGTCTCAGGTTTGGATGAGTCACAGTGATTCTATAAAAACATTACCAGCAGGATTTACTATTTTAGCAACTACAGAAAGTATTCCAATAGCTGCCTTTAAAAAAGATATCGATGAAGGTAATCCACTATATGGATTTCAATTTCATCCGGAAGTATATCATTCTACAGATGGCAAACAACTAATTAAGAATTTCTTAGTAGATATTTGTAAATGTTCGCAAAATTGGACGCCAGCATCATTTGTGGAAGAAACTGTAGCTCGTTTAAAACAGGAAATTGGCGACAAGCAAGTAATAATGGCTTTAAGTGGCGGAGTTGATAGTACTGTTGCAGCTACACTTATTGCAAAGGCTATTGGTAATAGACTACATGGTATTTTTGTAGACAATGGACTGTTGAGAAAAGATGAATATCAACAAGTGTTAGACACATACAATAATATCGGTTTAAATGTTAAAGGTATTGATGCCAAATCACTCTTTTATCATGAATTAAAAGACAAAACTGATCCAGAAGCTAAAAGAAAAGTAATAGGGAAATTATTCATAGATGTATTTCAAGAAGAATCTCAAAAATTAACCAATATATCATTTTTAGGACAGGGCACAATTTACCCAGATGTTATTGAGAGTGTTAGTGTTCATGGCCCATCACAAACTATTAAATCGCATCACAATGTAGGAGGATTACCTGATACCATGCATTTATCATTGGTTGAGCCTTTGCGCTATTTATTTAAAGATGAGGTAAGAAAAGTTGGATTAGAACTAGGAATACCTGCAGATATGATTAACAGACACCCATTCCCGGGACCTGGATTAGCAATTAGAATTTTAGGGGAAGTAAATGCCGAAAGAGTAGATCTTTTACAAAGAGCAGATGCAATATTTATAAATGGTTTAAAGTCTAGTGGATTGTATAATAAAGTTTGGCAAGCAGGAACTATTCTCTTACCTGTTAAAAGTGTAGGGGTAATGGGTGATGAAAGAACCTACGAATTTACAGTTGCGCTGAGAGCTGTAACATCTGTTGATGGCATGACGGCAGATTGGGCTCATTTGCCGTACGAGTTTTTAGCTGACATTTCGAATGAAATTATTAATAATGTTAAGGGAATTAATAGAGTGGTATATGATATAAGTAGTAAACCACCTGCAACCATAGAATGGGAATAAAATGAAGCGAATTACAAAAATAATATTAGCATTAGGTCTGTTCATTTTGTCTGCTAAAGGCAATGCACAATTAGACAGTTCAAAAAACACCTTGATAAACACTACTGCATTAAGTAGTAAAGTAAAAGTGGCTGTGTTTGCACCTATTTATTTAGACTCATTATTTGACGGGAATAACTATAAAATAGGTAATAATAATTTGCCAAAAATTGTATTACCTGGATTAGATTTTTACAACGGAATGATGTTGGCCATTGATTCATTAAATGCTGAAAACAAATCTTTAGAAGTATTATTCTATGATACAAAAAATGCCAAAGAACCTATCGAAAAAATAGTAACCAAACCAGAATTTCAAAATGTTTCATTAATTATTGCCTCGTTTAATACCAGAACAGAAATAAAATTATTAGCGGATAGTGCTTTATCAAAAAATATTCCATTAATTTCTTTAACCTATCCTAACGATGCAGGCATTTTAAACAATCCATTTTTTGCATTGGTTAATCCTACGCTAAAAACACATTTAGATGCATTGTACAAATTTATTCAACGGCAATATCCTACAGATCCAATATTATTATTTAAGAGAAAAGGAGCAGCTGAAAATTTAATTGCTTCTACTTTTGCAGAATTAAACAAAAAAACTTTAGGCACCCCTTTAAAAATAAAAACAACTGAATTGGTAGATACCTTTGGAGTAGAGCAGGTATTGGCTAAACTAGATAGTGCTAAAAAAAATATAATATTGTGCGGAAGTTTAAATGAAGTTTTTGGCAGTAATTTGGTAAAAGCTGTAACATCTAACTTAAATTTCAAGGCAGTAATTATAGGGATGCCAACTTGGGATGCAATTAAAGATATAGGAGAAGATGCGGAAATTATTTATAGTACTCCATATAACTATCCGCGCACATCAAAAGCTGGGCAATACATTGAAAAAAAATATCGAATAAAATTAAATGGACGTCCTAGCGATATGGTTTACAAAGGCTTTGAAGGGTTATATCATTTTGGTAATTTATTGCTTAAATATAAAACAGATTTAATAGAACACTTATCTGATAAAGAATTTAAATTATTTAACGATTATGATTTTCAGCTAATTAAGTATACAAAAGAAAAATTTGTGCCTGATTATTTAGAAAACAAAAAATTGTATTTTATTAAAAAAGTAGATACGCAAATAAAATCTATTAATTAATTTTCATTTCTTCAATTCATTTCCTAACTATTTTTATTTAGAAAAAGGTGGATGCTAAAAATTGCTTACGATAACATTTATGCGCATCCCCTTCCGGAAGGGCATCGATTTCCTATGTTAAAATATGAATTGATTCCAGAACAATTATTGTACGAAGGCAGCATTTCAGAAGAAAATTTATTTACTCCTAAATTGTGTGATGAAGACATCGTAGTAAGAACGCATCAGCCCTTTTATTTCAACAAATTACTTCACCAAACTTTATCAGCATCCGAACAACGAAAAATCGGGTTTCCACAATCTCCAGCATTAACAACAAGAGAGTTAATGATTACACAAGGCACAATAGATTGTTGTTATTATGCGATTAAACATGGTGTTTCGTTAAATGTTGCAGGAGGTACGCATCATGCATTTGCTGAAAGAGGAGAAGGTTTTTGTATGCTGAATGATATGGCCATTGCTGCAAATGAACTACTCTATCAACAAGTTTGCAAGAAAATTTTAATAATCGATTTAGATGTACATCAAGGGAACGGAACTGCAAAACTGATGGAAAATGAAGCCAAGGTATTTACTTTTAGTATGCATGGAGAAAAGAACTACCCTTTTCACAAAGAAAAATCTGATTTAGACATCGGATTAGCAGATGGCACGGATGGAAACACTTATTTATCGATACTCAGCAATACATTACTTCAACTAATTGATGAAGTGCAACCCGATTTTGCATTTTATCTTTCGGGGGTAGATATTTTGGCAACGGACAAATTTGGAAAACTTAATATTACTTTGTCCGAATGTAAAAAAAGGGATGAGATAGTTTTTCACCTGCTAAAAAACCATAAAATCCCCGTAACTGTAGCAATGGGTGGTGGATACTCGCCAGAAATTAAAACCATAGTTGAGGCCCATTGCAATACATATCGGGCTGCAATAGATATTTACTCATGATTTGCAATAAACTTTCTCATGAAGCCCAATCAATTATCTACAATATTGTAGACAGTACTTATCTGCTAGTTTAATTTATTTTTTAAAGTTATTACTTGCTCTTGTAAATTATTAACCATACCAGCCAATTGATTTACATCCCAAATTGGCGCTGCATTTGCTTTTTGCAATATGTATACAGCTTTCCATATTTCTAATACATCATCAGCATTAACATTATAGGGTTCATATTGTGGATTATCGCTGATGAGGGTTAATTTGTTTTTGGCGGCAGTATTTTTCATTACTCTTTTGTAGGCAACACCTTCATTTTTAGATAAAACCACATAAGTATTGCTATTCTTTAATTCATCGAGTTGTTCTACTTTTTCGCCTACAATTACACTACCACTTGGTGTTGGCAACATACTATCACCAATAATTTCAAACGCCCTATATTGGCCAGGAGCCAACATAGGAAGGGTAAAAGTGTTTAATTCATCAACAAATTCGGGATCTGCATATCCTGTAAGATAACCTGCGGCGGCTTTGACAGGCACGAAACGAACTTCAGCAACACCTGAAGCCATTTTCATTTGCCTCCGTTTATCTAAATAAGAGGTTGCTCCTCCCCCATTCAAATCACTTAAATCATTAAATAAAAAATCTTCTAAGCTAATTTTAAAAAGGGCGCATACCTGCTCCATCACTTCTAATTTAGGTTCTGCCCGCTCTTCTTCATAAGCGCCAACCAATGACCGCTTAATATTTAATTTATTAGCAAACTCTTCTTGAGTCCAGTTACGTAGCTTGCGTAAATAACGTAAATTTTTTCCAGCGTTTGACATAACTAATTTATTTAGATGCAAAATACTAATAAATTTAGTTTTTCCAAATTTTTTTCCACATTTTTTAATTTTTTGAGAGAAAATACTAAAATCTTTACTTTTTCTCACCTACCACTTACCATTTTATTGGAATTGCTTTAACCTTAAAGCTGTATTTTTCGGGTTAAAGAATCAAATACTTATCAGCAATTGATTTTACAATAAAAACATTCATAAACAATTCCTAATTATCGAATTTAATTTTATACTATGAAAAAATTACTATTCCTTTTATTGATAACAAGCTGTATTCAAGGCATCGCTCAATCTATTCCAACTTTTCCGGAATCATTAAAAATAACGCCGGAGAAAACCAACTTCGAGAAAACCTCAACTTATGCAGAAGTGATACAATTTTTAACAAGCATTAGTGCGCTCAGTAATCAAATTACGGTAACTACAATAGGAAAAAGTACATTAGGTAAAGACATTCCATTGGCTATTTTGGCCAATCCAAAAATAACCACAGCAGAAGAAGCAAGAAAAAGCGGAAAACCTGTTATTTATATTCAGGCAAATATTCATGGTGGAGAAGTAGAGGGAAAAGAGGTAAGCATGATGCTCATGCGAGATATATTATTGGGTAAAAAACAGTATTTGCTCAACCATCAAATTATTTTATTTATGCCCATTTATAATATTGATGGGAATGATAAAATGGCCAAAGGATTACGCCCCTCTCAAGAAAACAGTCCATTAGAAACAGGTGAAAGAGAAAATGGGCAAGGATTAGACCTCAATAGAGACGGAGTAAAGATGGAGGCTCCAGAAACACATGCACTGATAGAAAATATTTTTACACAATGGGATCCACAAATGACGGTTGATTTACATACAACCAATGGAACTTGGCATGGTTATTCACTTACATGGGCACCAGGATATTTATACGCAGGACAACCTGAAACTTATTTATATACCAACAATAAAATGTTGCCACATATCACAAAACAATTAAAAATTAAAGATGATATAAACATTGGGCCGTTTGGCGATTTTTATCCCAAGGAAAATTGGCCATTAAAGAATTTTTATACATATAACCATCACCCACGTTATATTGTTAACCAAATGGGGTTAAGAAACAGAATGTCTATTTTAAGTGAATCATTTGCTCATGAACGCTTTTACCAGCGCATCAATAGTACCTACCAATTTGTTGATGAGATTTTATCATACTGTAATGATCATGCAGCTGAAATTGTTGAAACCAATAAACAAGCTGAAAATGCTGCCATTAATTATGTTTTGAACAATGCGGGAAAAACAAAAAAAGGTATCCGATATAAAATGGTTCCAACTGAAACGCCTCTAATGCATTTCAGGACATATGACTATACACAGTTTGTACAACCAGATGGTTCTGTAAATTTGGTAAAAACTGGTAGAATAGTTTACCACGATAGCGTTAATTACTTCGGAGCTTTTAAAGACACTTTACAATCAACCCTTCCCAGAGGATACATCATTCCAGCTGCTTTTTCATCTATTGCAACATTGCTAAAAAACCAGGGGGCAGTTGTACATGAATTAACACAAAAAACAATTATCAAAGGAGAGGTTTTTACTGTAGAACAATTAACCAAAGCAACTCGAAAATTTGAAGGGCATTTGATGGCATCTGCCGAAGGACATTATGCACCTATTTTATACACGGCACAAAAAGGAGATTTTATTGTTGACTTGGCGCAACCGTTAGCCAATTTAATATTTTATTTATTAGAACCCCAATCGGATGATGGTTTATTGAGATGGAATTTTTATGATACCTATTTAGAAACAGAAAAAATTAATGAGCATGCAGTTCAATTTCCTATCATTAAATACTTTACAATTAACACAAAAAATAAACATTAATTTATACTAAACAGTATCTTGCAGTATGGCAAAAAAAGAATCTACAAATAAAAAAGAACCGGTGATTTTAATTACCAACGACGATGGTATTACAGCACCGGGAATTTTAGCACTAATAGAGGCGGTAAAAGGTTTGGGCAAAATAGTAGTAGTAGCTCCTAATAAACCACAAAGTGGAATGGGGCATGCTATTACAATTGGGGAACCTTTACGCATGCATAAAGCCACACATATAGAAGGAATTGAAGCCTGGAGTTGCAGTGGAACACCTGTAGATTGCGTAAAGTTGGCAGTTGATAAAGTGTTGCATCACAAACCGGATATTTGTTTGAGTGGCATAAATCATGGTGCCAACAACTCTATTAATGTTATATATTCTGGCACAATGTCGGCAGCATTAGAGGCATCAATAGAAAGCATACCCAGCATAGGTTTTAGCCTATTAGATTTTAGTATAGAGGCAGACTTTACTGCTGCAAAAAAATATGTACGGATAATTGTTGAACAATTATTGAAAGCTAAAAAGCTAGATAAGCATTTGTGCTTAAACGTAAACATACCCAAAGGAAGCGAGCAACTTATTAAAGGCATTAAAATTTGCCACCAAGCGTATGCTAAATATGAAGAGAAATTTGATGAGCGCAAAGATCCACATGGAAGAAACTATTTCTGGCTAACAGGTGAATTTGTAAATTTCGACAGAAGTAAGGAGAGTGATGTTTGGGCATTGAAAAATAATTATGTTAGTGTAGTGCCTGTCCAATTTGATTTAACCAACTATACTTTAAAAAAACAATTAGAAAAAAATTGGAAATTCTGATGATGAATAAAGACAATTTAAAATTTGGATTAATACTCGGTTTTATCGCACCGATCGTAGGTTTGTTTGGCTACTATTGGTGGCAATTCCGATTATTTACTTTGAAAGAATTTTTTCAAGTATTGAATTTACAAAAATCATTGTTAAGTGGAATCATCAGCATAGCATTAATAGCCAATGCCCTTGTATTTACTTATTTCATTAATAAACATAAAGATGAAACAGCAAAAGGTATTTTTATTGCAACTTGTTTTTATGCGTTGATTACTTTGGGATTTAAATGGCTTGGGTAATATTGAAAACTAAGCTTCAATCCGAAATTCAAATGTAAAAATTCAAAAGTAAAAATGTATCAGCATGACTTATTACATAATAGCTGGAGAAGCGAGTGGGGATTTGCATGGTAGTAATTTAATTAGCCAATTACAGCAAAAAGATTCGAAAGCGGTTATCCGTTGTTGGGGAGGTGATTTAATGCAAGCTACTGGAGCAACATTAGTGAAACACTATCGTGAACTAGCTTTTATGGGTTTTATAGAGGTAATAAAAAATTTACCAACTATATTAAATAATTTAAAGTGGTGTAAAAAAGACATCCTAGACTTTAAACCCGATGCATTAATATTAATTGATTATCCAGGATTTAACTTACGAATAGCAGAGTGGGCAAAGCAGCAAGGAATTCGAGTAGTTTATTATATTTCACCTCAAGTATGGGCATGGAAAGCAAATAGGGTCAAAAAAATGAAAACTTGCATCGACCTCATGCTTTGTATCATCCCATTTGAAAAAGACTATTATAAAAATGTGTGGAATTGGGAAGTAGAATATGTTGGACATCCATTGATTGAAGCCATAGAAAAGTCAAAAGTCAAAAGTCAAAAGTCAAAAGATGAAGTATATAATTTTTCACCCAACAAGAAATATATCGCACTCTTACCTGGCAGCAGGAAACAAGAAATTGCAACTAAGTTACCTATTATGTTAAGTGTAGCGAAGTATTTTCCCGACTACCAATTTGTAGTTGCAAAAGCACCCGGACAAGAGGATTCATTTTATGAACCATTTTTTACTGGAATTAATAATGTGTTGGTGGTAAAAAACAATACTTATGAATTGTTGATGCAAGCTAAAGCTGCTCTAGTAACCAGTGGTACCGCCACATTAGAAACAGCATTATTTGGCGTACCAGAAGTTGTTTGTTATAAAGGAAGCTCTATCAGTTATCAAATTGCAAAACGACTTATAAAAATCAAGTTTATTTCATTGGTAAATTTGATAATGGACAAATTAGTAGTAAGAGAACTAATTCAGGATGAATTAACAACTGATCATTTGATAGCATCTCTAAGCGATATTTTATTCAACGAGGCAATAAAAAAACAACTCATGGTTGACTACAAAACGCTGTACAATAAATTAGCAGCAGGAGGTTTTGCATCTCAACAAGCAGCAAATAAAATCATTTCTTTTGTGCAACTTTAATGAAGCAAGGGCTTAATTGCCAATCGATAAATAATCACTAATAATGCCAATAAAAACATAATGAGTGACAATCTATTCATGCCATGCATGTATTTCATCCACTTAGTTCTTGGCTCATTAGGATCCCTTTTTATAATATAAAGATATTCGCCTATTTGTTTCCAAATGCTCATATTGTAAATTTTAAATAAAGGTAATAACACTGTTGCAATAATTTCCATTAAACATTATTCCATTTGTTTTGTTACATTATTAAACCTCTTTTCATGCAAAAATTTTTGTTGATTGTTAGTTCATTTCTGATAGTATCATTGAGTTATGCTCAATTTAATCCTGCTACAATTGACATTATTCGAGATAAATACGGCGTACCCCATATTTTCGGAAAAACAGATCCTGAGGTTTCATACGGATTAGCATGGGCTCATGCAGAAGACGACTTTAAAACAATTCAACAATCTTTTTTGGCGGGCAAAGCGATGCTAGCACAATATCAAGGCAAAAAAGGTGCAAGTATTGATTATATTATACATTTATTAAGGATTCCAGAATTAGTAGAAGAAAAATATGAAACAGATTTAAGCACAAGCTTTAAAAAATTATTAGAGGGCTATTGTGCAGGAATCAACAGTTATGCAGTAAAACATTCTGAAGAGGTGCTGGTAAAGAATCTATTTCCAATTACACCCAAAGACATGATTCAATATTCTGTTTTACAATTATGTGTTTTGTCTGGTGCAGATAAAGCTTTGTCATCTATTTTTGGAGGCACTGTTCCATTATTGGAAAATTATAAAACAGCTGGCAGTAATGCATTTGCTTTTAACAGCCGAAAAACAGCTGACGGACTGGTTTATTTAGACATCAATGCTCATCAGCCACTAGAGGGGCCTGTAGCTTTTTATGAAGCCCATTTATGCAGTGAAGATGGTTGGAATATTTTAGGTGCTAATTTTCCGGGAGCACCCTCTATCTTACATGGATGCAACGAATATTTAGGATGGGCCCATACTGTTAATGCCCCAGACAAATTAGATATATATCAACTAGAAATCAATCCAAACAACCACCTTCAATATAAATTTGATGACAATTGGGAAACATTAGAAGAAAAAGTTGCACCATTAAAAGTAAAAATTGCAGGTGTTAAAGTAAATATTAAAAAGAAAGTCTATTGGAGTAAATATGGACCAACCATTATTACTGAACGAGGCACATTTTCTATTAGGATGCCTGCGCAGATGGACATTAGAGGTTTAGAACAATGGTACAGATTTAATAAAGCTAAAAACTTTACAGAATTTAAAGCTGCATTAAATATGTTGGCTATTCCTGGCTACAATATTGTATATGCTGATAAATATGATACTATTTACTACATCAGTAATGGCAGAATCCCTGTTAGAAATAATCAATACGACTGGAAGAAAACATTACCAGGAAATACATCTGCAACGCTTTGGAACAAATTACATCCTATTGAAGATTTACCACAAGTACTTCAGCCTTCAGCTGGCTATGTTTACAATACCAACCACTCGCCATTTCATGCTACTGCAGGATCCGAAAATTCGATAGTAAAAGATATAACTATGGGTTATGAAACCCTTGAAAATAATAGAAGTAAAAGATTTGAAGAGTTGGTTAGTCCTTTACAGAAAGTTACTTATGAAGATTTTAAACGAATTAAATTCGACAGGAAATTTCCTGTACAATTTACTTTCCCATACAATATAGACAGTTTGTTTTTAATAGATGAACAAACAAATCCAGATATTGCTGAATTAATAGTTCAACTGAAGCAATGGGATAAAACCGGTTATGCAGAAAGCATTGGAGCAGGAACATTTTTTATGGTATATGAAATAACAAGAAAAAACAATGCTTTATTCAATGCACAACATACTATTACTAAAAATCAGGCAATAACTATTTTAAAAGAAGTAAAAGAAAGTATGTTGAAAAATTTTGGTCGCACTAACTTACAATTAGGTGAAATACAAAAATTAAAAAGAGGAAAAGTTTCAATTCCATTGCCGGGGTTGCCAGATATGTTAGCTCCTATGTATTCTATCCCTTTGAAGAATGGATTATACAAAGGCAACCAGGGTGATGCTTATATAGAGTTGGTGAAATTCACCAAAGATGGCCCTATTATTGAAACACTCAATGTTTACGGTGCATCTGCACATGCTAACTCAATACATTATACAGATCAGATGGAGATGTATACAAATCAACAAACAAAACCTATGACCCTCAATAAAGAAGCTGTCTACAAAAGTGCAATAAAAAAATATAACCCACTTTAAAAATTCAAAATTCAAAAGGCAATAGACAAAAGTTGAAATTAAACTTTTGAAAGTTTAAAAATATTCGCCCATTTACTGAAAGAACTTTATATCCAATCTTTCAGCAAATGGGTGATTTTTTGGGTTTCAATAATAAAGCCATCATGTCCATAAGTAGAGTCAATCGCATGTAATTCCGCATTAGGCATGTGATCGGCCATAAACTGTTGTTCATCTAACGGACAAAGAATATCGCTATTAATACCAATTATAAACGTGGGTTGTTGAATAGTTTTTAAAACATCAATCAACTCCCCTCCTCTTCCTCTGCCTAAATGATGGCTATCCATCGCTTTGGTTAGTAGCCAATAACTATATGCATTAAATCGTTTAACCAATTTATCGCCTTGATAATTTAAATAGGAAGATGCTTTAAAGCCATCAATTTTTTCTGGGTCGGGATCGGTTTGTTTTTCTTGAAATGTGGTATAGTTTCTATACGTTAACATGCCAATTGCTCTTGCAGCTTTTAACCCTTTAGCACCTGCATTAATTGCATGTTCGTTCCAACTTTGATCGGCCTCTATTGCTAAACGCTGCGCGGTATGAACAGCCACTCCCCAAGCACTTTCTGATGGAGAAGTTGCAATTAAAAATAGTTTATTAATAACATTTGGCTCCATTACCGACCATTCTAGTGCTTGATAGCCGCCCATACTGCCTCCCATTAATAAGTGAATTTTATCAATCGATAATTCTTTTCTCAATAAAATGTGCGCTGCTACCATATCTCGAATGGTTACCTGAGGAAAATCTGCAAAATATTGTTTTCCGTTTGCAGCATTCACGCTAATAGGTCCTGTAGAGCCATAACATGAGCCAATAATATTGGCACATACAATAAAATATTTCTCTGGATTAATCAAACAATGTTCTCCTATCAAACCCTTCCACCAGTCGGCCACATCGGCATTTGCGGTTAGTGCATGACAAATCCATATCACATTATTTTTGGCTTCATTCAATGAACCATAGGTTTCAAAAGCTATTTCCAGCCCCGGCAATTCAACACCGCACTCCAACAACAGAGGCGCTTGGTATTTAAACACTTTCATGAGTTAATTTTTATTGATTTCATTGTACATAGATTTTACGCCATAGATACAAAGGCGATTGGTATATTCTTCGCATTTCTGGCTCATTTCATGTGTATTCACCCAATATTTTTGACTTATTGATTTTTAATTTTGAAATTTGAAATCGATGATTCCTTGTTTCAAATGCAAAATAAAGGCATGTGAAGCGTACATTTGCTGAAATTTTGAAAATGGACAAAATTGAGGTAAAAAGAGTTGATAACGCGTATGCCTTTGAAGTAAAAGACAGCAACGGCAATACAGCCAGAATGGATGCATCTTCAGCCATTGGGGGGCATAATTCAGGCATCAGACCCATGCAAACTTTATTAATGGGACTGGGTGGTTGTGGGGGTGTAGACATCATTTCTATCCTCAATAAACAGAAGCAAGTGATTAACGCATTCAGGATGGAAATTGAAGGTGAAAGAGAACAGGGTAAAGAACCATCACTATGGAAAGAAGTACATATTCATTTTTATTTTTCTGGCAATGTAGACATGGAAAAAGCAGAAAAAGCGATAGGGCTTTCACTCAATAAATACTGCTCCGTGGCAGCTACACTAAGAGCTGCAGGCTGCACCATCCATTGGAAAATTACCATTAAATAATTCAATATTATTCAATTAGTACATATTTATAACATATTATTAATATCATTATGCATAAAGAGACCCAAGCCATTAGAATTCAAACTGAAAGAACCAATCAAATGGAGCACAGTACCCCAATGTTTCTTACCAGTAGCTTTTGCTTCGACAATGCAGAAGAAATGAGGGCTGCTTTTGCAGACGAAACTGATGATAATATTTACAGTCGATTTAGTAATCCAAGTGTACAGGAATTCATCGATAAAATAGTGGCTTTAGAAGGCGCTGAGGCCGGCTATGCAACAGCTTCCGGAATGAGTGCGGTTTTTGGTTCATTTATGGCATTATTAAAACAAGGAGATCGCTTATTGGCCTGCAATGCTATTTTTGGGAGCACACATACTGTAATTGCTAAATATCTTCCAAAGTATGGAATTGAGCATGGTTATGTTAGTGCAAATGCCAGTGAAGCTGAATGGGAAGCAGCCATCACCCCCAATACAAAAATGATTTATCTGGAAACACCCACTAATCCTGGACTGGAAGTATTGGATCTAGCGATGATTGGAAAACTGGCTAAAAAACACCAAATTATTTTAAACGTTGACAATTGTTTTGCAACCCCTGTAAATCAACGCCCAATTGAGTTTGGTGCAGATTTGGTAGTACACTCGGCCACAAAGTGGTTAGATGGTCAGGGAAGAGTATTGGGAGGAGCTGTAGTAGGTAGGAAAGACCTTATTCACGACATTTATTTGTTCTGCAGAAGTACAGGCCCTGCGTTATCGGCTTTCAATGCATGGGTTCTAAGCAAAAGTTTAGAAACTTTAGACGTTCGAATGGAAAGACATGCTGCAAATGCACTATTTATTGCGCATCAACTAGAAAATCATCCGGCAATTGCCACTCTTCGCTATCCATACTTGCCATCTCATCCTCATCACCATATTGCTATTCAGCAAATGAAAAATGGTGGAGGCATTGTTTGTTTTGAATTGAACGGTGGTTTAGAAGCTGGTCGTCTATTTTTAAATCGGCTAAAAATGCTATCTCTCACAGCAAATTTGGGAGACACTAGAAGCATTGCATCTCACCCTGCGAGTACTACTCATGCTAAACTCAGCGAAGCAGAGCGACAAGCAGTAAATATAACTCCAGGTTTAATTCGGATCAGTGTAGGATTAGAAAATAAGGAAGATATATTAGCGGATATTTTACAAGCACTTTAAAAGTAAAAATTCAAAAGGCAAAATTCAAAAAGGAAAAGGGAAAAGGGAAAAATAAAAATCAAAGAATTCAAAAGGTAAAAGGAAGTGACAATTTTGAATGTGAACTTTGAAAATAATCGTTTATATTCGACATACTAAAACGATTACCATATGAAAATGAAAACCGGTATTTCGCTCGCAATAATGATGTTTTTACAATATTATATTTGGGGAGCTTGGTATGTTACAATGGGTCCTTATATGGATCAAGCTTTTGCAGGACAAGATGTAGATGTTGCTAAAGGTGCTGTATATGGAGCTGGTGCAATTGCTACCATTATTTCTCCCTTCTTTGTAGGAATGATTGCGGACCGATATTTTGCTGCGCAGAAAATCATGGGCGTATTGCACCTAATTGGAGCTGCACTACTTTTTTATGCAACACAAATGGCGCATACTTCAGGTTTTTATTGGGTAATTTTGGCTTATTCTCTACTATATATGCCTACTATTGCTTTAAGCAATAGTGTTGCTTTTGCTCAAATGACAGACCCCGGAAAACAATTTCCTTGGATTCGCGTATTTGGAACACTTGGCTGGATTGTAGCTGGTTTAGTAATTTCTTCTTTGCAAATTACCGATCAACCAATGACTTTTAATATTGCCGCAGGTTGTTCTGCTTTATTGGGCATCTTTAGTTTTTTATTACCCAACACGCCACCAAAATCAGATTCAAGCAGCAGCTCATTAGGAGCCATTTTTGGCGCAGATGCTTTTGTGTTGTTTAAAAGCAGGGCTTACAGTATTTTCTTTGTTGCTGCCATATTAATTTGCATTCCACTTTCTTTTTATTACGGATTTGCAGGCTCTTATTTAAAAGAATTTTTTGGTGAAAGTACCCCAGGAAAAATGTCGATGGGGCAGATGTCGGAGGCACTATTTATTTTAGCAATTCCATTTTTATTTTATAAAATAGGGGTAAAAAATATGTTGATCTTTGGTATGTCGGCGTGGGTATTGCGTTACGTTTGTTTTGCCTACGGCAACACTCATGTTGCTTTATTATATGCAGGTATTATTTTACACGGTATCTGTTACGACTTTTTCTTTGTTACAGGATATATGTATACAGAAAATAAAGCTGGTGCAAAGATTAAAAATGCTGCACAGAGCTTATTCACTTTTGCCACCTATGGAGTAGGAATGTTTATTGGCACCAACTACAGCGGTTTTGTATCTAATAAATATTCAACCAAAACAATTGATTTGTTAACCAAAAAAGAAGTTGTTAGCCATAACTGGCAATCTATTTGGATGTACCCGGCAATTATTGCAGCAGTAGTTTTAGTTGCATTTATTGCATTCTTTAAAGAAAAGAAAACGGAAGCTGCTTAAATTATTTATATTACAATTAGCAGTCAATAAATTTGGCGCTTATTGTGAGTTTTAACTTTTTAATTTTAAATTTTTAACTTTTATGCAACGCATCGCAATGTTAGGTTCGGGTTTTATTGGTCGGTTTTATGCCGATTCACTTCAAGGATATAGAAGCAGAGATAAAATAGTGAGTATATACTCTAGAAGAGCAGAAAGTGCAGGTAAATTTGCAGCTGATTATGGTTGTACACATTGGACTACCAATATGGAGGAAGCCATCTCCAGGGCTGATGTTGATATTGTTTGTATTGCACTTCCAAATAATTTACATGAAGAAGCTGTTATGTTATGTTGTAAACATAAAAAAGCAGTGATGACAACTAAACCGTTGGGTAGAAATGCCGAGGAAGCCAAAAGAATGTTAGAAGCTGTTGAAGCTGCCGGTATTTTTAATGGATACTTAGAAGACCTTGTTTATACCCCCAAATTTATTAAAGCCAACGAAAGTGTTCAAAATGGAGCACTTGGCAGGATTTTGTGGGCTAAATCGCGTGAAACACATCCTGGTCCGCATAGCGAGTGGTTTTGGGATATTGAACAAGCTGGCGGAGGCTGCATTTTAGATTTAGGCTGCCACTGCGTAGAAATCACGCGGAGTTATATTGGAAAAGATATAAAACCTATTGAAGTAATGTGCTGGGCCGATACACAAGTAAAACCCATTGATGCAGAAGACCATGCCATTGGCTTGGTGAAATATGAAAACGGTGCAATTGGGCAATTTGAAGTTAGCTGGACATTCAGAGGTGGGTTAGATTTACGGGATGAGGTAATGGGTTCAGAAGGAACCATTTGGATCAATAGTTTTTTACGAACAGGCTTTGATATGTTCACAACAGGAAAGGGTGGCGATTATGTAGCAGAAAAAGCCGAAAGTAATACAGGATGGCTATTTCCAGTTGGAGACGAGCTCAATGAATTGGGCTATAATCACATGTTTATGGACATGTTCAATGCTAAAGAAAATGGAAAAGATCCTAAAGAAACATTTTATGACGGCTATGTCGTAAATGCTATTTTAGATGCAGCCTATAAATCTGCAAAGTCTAAAATATGGGAGCCTGTATTATTAGATATTTGGAGAGGAAAAACTGGTTTAACTAAAGAAAGCCATTTAGTGTCTTACGATAATGATCATTACTTAATTAAAGAAGAAATGACGCACTATGGTACTAAAAAACTAATTCTAAAACATAAAACAACCGGTAAAATAACTGAGCAAATTATTTAACCAACTCATTTATTTTATTATTTACCCATTGAAGAGCAGTCCTAAGCTGCTCTTCTCTTGTTAAATTACTATTATCTAGCACAATAGCATCTTCTGCTTTTCTCAATGGACTGAACTCCCTATTACTGTCGATATAATCGCGCATTTCTAAATTTGTTTTCACCTCTTCCACCGAAATATTGGGATTCTTAGCAAATAATTCTTTGAATCTTCGTTCTACCCTTATTGCAGGATCGGCTGTTACAAATATTTTTAATTCCGCATTGGGAAAAACGGTAGTGCCTATGTCTCTCCCATCCATTACAATTCCTTTTTTCTCTCCCATTTTCTGCTGTTGAGTTACGCCAAAATTTCGCACATATTGGTTAGCGGCCACTTCGCTTACATGCTCACTCACCAGCATATCTCTTATAAGTACTTCTACATTTTCATCATTCAACAACATATCACTTGTTCCTGTAGTAGTATTATAATCAAAATCTAGATTGATTTCTTTCAAAGCTTCTTGCACTTCTGCATCATCATTCCAATTAATATGGTTCCTTAAAAAATACAATGTTATAGCTCTGTACATTGCACCACTATCAATAAATACATAATTCAACGCATGAGCCATTTCCTTTGCCAATGTACTTTTGCCGCAAGAAGAATATCCATCTAGTGTAATAATAATTTTTTTCATTTTATCGATTGATGAACAATATTAAATAAAATTTAATTTCTATTTTAAAGATGCAAAAAGGTTAGGATAATCGGAAATAACACCATCTGTACCCATGTCTTTCAACTGTTGCATTTTTGCTAAATCATTTACCGTCCATGGAAGTATTTTAATCCCATTATGCTGACAACTTTTAATGAGCTCATTATTTACCAAAGAAAAATGTGGGCTATATATAGTTGGATTAAAACCTAGTTGTGCAATTTGTTGGGTAAATGATTTTTTATCGAAGTCTTCAATCAATAAAGCTGTATGAATTGATGGATATTTTTTATGCAAGTATTGAAGTGTTCTTATATCGAACGATTGAATGGTTACTCGATTCTCGATATGTTTTGAACCAATAACAGCCACCAATAACTCTACAAACTCTGCAGGTTCAGGATGAAAAATATTGTCTGTTTTTGGTTGAGATTTTGTTTCAATATTATAATAAATAGGATTTTTATGTTGACTAATGCAATAAGCTTCAGCTGCATCTATCATGTCTTCTAACAAAGGCTTCTTAACAGCTAGTTTTTTTTGTTGTTTAAAGCGGGGATGAGGTTTCAACCCAACATCAAACAATTTAACTGCGTCATAAGTCATAGTATAAATATTCAACGACTTTTCTTCCAATTCGGTTACAGCTTGTCCGCTAGACTTTGTAGTAATCTCATGATTAAAAAATGGTTCATGGCTCAATACTACTTTTTTATCTTTTGTAATTATTGCATCAGTTTCTAAAGTGGTAACACCCAAGTCTATCGCATGAAGCATAGCAGGTATCGTATTTTCTGGCATTAAGCCCCTGCATCCTCTATGACCTTGGGTATTGAAAATTTTAACAGAAGGCATTGTGTGCATAGTTCTATTTACTGGTTTACATGCTGCAAACAAAATCAACAAAAAAGGCAATGAAATATATTGATATACTGTATTAATCATTTTTGAAAGATTTTTTCATTTCGCTAGCAACTTCTTGCGCATTGGCACTTCCATTTGCTAAATGATGTATGATACTATCTTTAGTGTCAGCACTTTTATTCTGGCTCAGTTTAAACACATGTTGCAGATGGGTTATTTCAATTTCAAAGCCCACAATGGCTTTCATATTTTCCCTGATATAATTTTCCTCCAAATTTTCAAATGATGCAGGGGAATTGTTACTTCCTTCGAAATGATTGGTAAGTTTTTGAAGTATGTGATAAAGATCTGTATCACTTAATAATCGCAATAAACCATTGGCATGAACTGCTGAATAATTCCAAGTACTTGCCACATTTTTAGGATTGTATAATTGAGCACTTATATAACTATGGGCTCCCTGAAATATAACTAATACATTGGGATTGTTTTCAAAAGCGATGGTATGTTTTTGATTACGCATAGCATGTGCTTGTAAAAATAGTCGATCGTTGCGTTCTACTATCATTACCGGCAAATGGGTTGCAACAGGCATTCCGTTTTCAGCAACTCCGCACAATACTACAAAAGGATGTGCTTTCATAAAAGCCAGCACATCGGCAGGGTCATTTGCTTTGAAATATGAAATATTATACATACAATAAATTATTCAACCATTTCAATCACTTTTGTGGTAGGCATATTTGCATTTCGGAGGGCAATACTTCTTACTGCTAAAGCTGTGAAGCTTCTAAAAGCTTCTTGACTTAATTGATCACTTCCTACCATTGCAGGAATACCCTCGTCACCTCCTTCTCTAATTGATTGTACCAACGGAATTTGTCCTAAAAAAGGTAAATCATATTCTTCTGCGAGGTTTTTCCCCCCTTCTTTACCAAATAAGAAATATTTATTGTTAGGCAATTCAGCAGGAGTGAAATAAGCCATATTTTCTACCAATCCAATGATAGGTACATTAATTTGAGCTTGTCCAAACATGGCAATAGCTTTTTTAGCATCAGCTAAGGCAACATTTTGAGGGGTAGTAACTACTACTACACCTGTTACAGGAACAGTTTGCATCAAAGTAAGGTGAATATCACCGGTACCTGGAGGCATATCAATTACTAAATAATCTAATTCACCCCAATCTACATCAGTTACAAATTGTCGTATTGCGCTACTTGCCATTGGACCACGCCAAACAACAGCATTTTTTTCATCCACCAATAATCCAATACTCATTAATTTAATGCCAAACTTATCAAGTGGTAAAATAACTCCTTTACCCTCAACATCTTTCATCATTGGCCTTTCCCCCCTAACTCCAAACATTATTGGTACACTAGGTCCATAAATATCGGCATCCATTAATCCCACAGAGGCGCCACCCTCGGCCAGTGCCAATGCAAGGTTAGCGGATACAGTACTTTTACCTACCCCACCTTTACCACTTACCACAGCTATGATATTTTTAACACCCGAAAGTGTTTGTTGGTTATCTTTTCGAATAGAAGACGTGTTGGCAGTAAAATTCACCGTAACCTGAGCAGATTTATTCACCAACAATTTAATTGCATTTTCACTGGCACGCTGCATCATGTCCTTCATCGGACATGCTGGCGTGGTTAATACAATGGTAAAACTTACATTATTCCCATCAATGGCTATATCCTTAACCATATTCAACGTAACTAAATCCTTACCTAAGTCGGGTTCCTGCACATTACTGAGGGCTTTTAATATATCTTCGGTAGTCATCATTATCCTGAAAGTTTTTGTTAAAAAAGAAATTCAGGTGCAAAGTTAGCATTCAAGCGCCTTACTTTGTTGCGAAATAGGTATATTAAATAAAAACGGAGCAAAATTGTACATTTGTAGCCGTTACAGTAAAAGCAATTATGAATAAAAAAATACTTTTTTACCTCCCACTCGTACTGTTTTTTTGTTACGCAAATAAACTGTCTGCACAAGAATTAACCAATCCATATAAAGATTCTATTGTGCAATTATTTGGAGTGGTTATGACCGCAGATAGCTTAAGAGGGATACCAGCGGCAAGTATTATTGTTGAAGGCCGGGGAAGAGGCACTATTGCCTCATACGATGGCGTATTTTCAATTGCAGTAATGAAGGGTGATAAAATTACTTTTTCGAGTATTGGATTTAAAAACAATACCATTACCATTCCGGCTAATTTGAAAGAAAATCAATATAGTGTGATTCAGCTTTTGGTTAATGATACAACCTATTTACCGGCTACCATATTAAAACCAAGACCAACTAGGGAACAGTTTGAGAGAGATTTTGTAAATAATCGAGTTCCAGATGATGCATATGAAATAGCTAGAAAAAATACCAGTCCTGAAATGTTGAGTGTTATCATGAAAACACTCCCGTCTGACGGGCGAGAAGCCATCAACTACCAAATTAGGCAACAAGCCAATAAGTATTATTATGCAGGCCAAGTACCCCCAATGAACGTATTAAACCCTGCGGCTTGGGCCGATTTTATCAGTGCATGGAAAAGAGGAGACTTTAAGCGAAAAAAATAATTATAGGACTAAAGAAACAGTATGACCATACAAAATATTTCTGTAATAGGTGCAGGTACAATGGGAAATGGCATTGCACATGTATTTGCACAAGCCGGGTTTAAAGTAGTTTTAGTTGATTTACATCAAGCACAATTAGACAAAGCAATACAAACAATTGGCAAGAATTTAGATCGCCAAATAAATAAAGGCATTATTAAAGAAGAAGACAAAGTCATTACCTTGTCCAATTTATGTACAGATACAAGTATTTCATCTGGTGTGTCTATAGCTCATTTAGTGATAGAAGCAGCAACTGAAAACACTGCCTTAAAAACAAGTATTTTCAAGGAAATCGATGTAGCAGCACCAAAAGAAGCAATTTTGGCCAGTAACACCTCGTCGATATCTATTACTCAAATAGCAGCAGCAACACAACGCCCCGAGCAAGTTATTGGCATGCACTTTATGAATCCAGTTCCTGTGATGAAGTTGGTAGAAATTATTAACGGATTTTCTACTCAAAAAACAGTTACAAATACTATTGTTGAACTAAGCATCAAACTAGGAAAAACGCCTTGCGTTGTTAACGATTATCCCGGATTCATTGCCAATAAGATATTGATGCCGATGATTAATGAAGCCATTTATAGCTTGTACGAGGGGATTGCGAGTGTAGAATCGATAGATACGATTATGAAATTAGGCATGGCACACCCAATGGGGCCATTACAATTAGCAGATTTTATTGGATTAGATGTTTGCCTGAGTATTTTACATGTGCTATATACTGGATATGGAAATACTAAATATGCACCTTGCCCATTATTAACCAATATGGTAACCGCCGGAAAATTAGGCGTTAAATCAGGAGAAGGATTTTACAACTATGCTGGAGGTAGTAAAGAATTAGTGGTGAGTAATGTTTTTAACAAATAGTATATGTTTTTTATTGCCTCCAAAATATTGTACTTTTTACTAATCCCCCTTAACTGGATTATACTTTTATTATTATGTGGGATTATAATCCGGTCTAATTACTGGAAAAGAAAGATCAGGCTAGCTGCATTTATTATAGCTATCATATTTTCAAACCCTTTGATACATAATCAATTAAGTGGGTGGTGGGAACCTCCTATTACTAAATTACCAGCAAAAGCACAATACAGTGTTGGCATTCTATTAGGTGGATTATCGATGTATGATTCAAAATTCAATGGATATTTTGGTGATAACGCAGATCGTTTTATACAAATTGTTAATTTATACCATAGTAAGGAAGTGCAGAAAATATTGATTAGTGGTGGTAGTAATAATGTTTTTTCGAAAGAGCCCTCTGAAGCAAGCTTTTTATTTGTACAACTACTAAGAAATGGCGTACCCAAAGAAGATATCATTGTAGAAAGCTATTCTAGAAATACATTTGAAAATGCAGTAAACTCAAAAAAAATATTAGATACATTACACTTAAAACCTCCATATATTTTAGTAACTTCTGCATTACATATGCCGAGAGCAATGATGGTATTTAAAAAAGCTGGGTACAAAGACGTAATACCTTATCCATGTAATTTTCAAATATTAGATCACCCAATAAATATATTGGGCTCAATATTACCGGATATCACTTTATTAGGAAGGTGGCAATATTTATTAAAAGAATGGATAGGTGTAATTGTTTACAAAATTACCAACAAGGCTTAAAGTATTAGAATTAATTACCAAAAGCGATCAATAAAATAGCAATTGCCGCTAACAAAATGCCCAACATATTTAATTTCGATAAAGCCTCTTTAAACAAAACGGATGCTATTAAAGTGCTAAACAAAACAATACCCATATTATTCATTGGAATACTGGCGCTACTTTCCCATGGACTTTGTTTTAAAAAATGAATTAAACACCATATCGAAAAATAATTTGGAACGCCTATTAGGATTCCGGCAAACAAATGGTTCCAATTAAATTTTCTTTTTTTCAACAAATACTGGAAAAATAAAATAGAAAATCCAATTACAGCAGCAGAAAAAAAGCCAGTAATTAAAAATGCATTGTTGTTTGCATTGTCTACATATTTTTGCTGTACATGATTAATTAAAGCATCTAATAATCCACTACCCATAAATAGTACCAGAGGAACAAAAAATGCAAACCCATTGGATTGATTGGTAGATTTATCATTTGATAAATTATTATTGGAGGGATAACAAGTAAACACCACAGCAACTAATGCCAATAATACACCCAACAACTTCCAACCAGCAACTACTTCATTGTACAAATAGACCGATAATATTACAGGGATAATAAGTGACAATTTAGTAGCAACAGAAGCTACTGCAACACCATTTTTTTGCGCGGTGATGCCAACCAAATTAAAAATACTTATGAATAAAGCGCCCATTAAAAATGCCCATTTAAACCAAATTGTATGAACAACTACTGCATTAATAGGAAACGCACCATTTACAAATGAACCCGTTACTACACAAGTTATATAATTGAATACTATGGCAGGAAATATGGGTATATTGAATTTCTCACAAGCCTTAAATGCCAGTGTTAAATAACTAGTCAATATTATACTTCCTATTAAATAAATCATACACTCTGTTTGATCATTAAGTTATTTGCAAAACAAGCAACTAATAAATGGATTAATTAATTAAATTATTGATTTTTTTCAATTCAACAATTTGGTCATTCAAAATCTGAAATCTATTTGTCTCTTCGGCATTTGTTAAGTAAGGTGCATCTAACCCTACAGGCACAGTTAATTTTGTATTGCAAATAATTCGAGCTTCATCCCAGATTGACGCATCAATGAATGATTGCAATAATATTGCTCCACCTTCAACAATAATACTTTGTAAGCCGACATTGTAAGCATCCTCTACAATTTGTAAAAGTACATTTTTTTGACTATCAATCATTTTATACTGAACAGCACCTATTTCGGCATTTTTCTTAAAGTTGTAAACAATTAATGGAGCTCCGTCGGAAAATAGGTTTAACGAAATGGGTAATTTTAATGAAGTATCAATTAATAATCTACTGGGCGATTTACCAATCCAATGTCTATTGGTTAGAGAGGGATTGTCTTTTAGCGCAGTATTTGATCCTATTAATATTGCGGCTTCTTCACTTCTCCAACGATGTACCAGTTGATTGGTAATAGCATTGCTAATTAATAATCGTTCATCACCTAAAGTTGCCATTTTGCGATTAGCTGTTTCAGCCCATTTTAAAATTATATAGGGCCGCTGTTGTTGATGAAAAGTGAAAAAACGTTTATTTATATTTTTACAGGCTGTTTCTAATACTCCCTCTACAACTTCTATACCCGCCGCTAGAAGTTTTTCAATTCCTTTTCCATTTACTTCGTTGAATGGATCACGGCAACCTACTACAACTTTTTTGATACCCTTTTCAATAATTAAATTAGCACAAGGCGGTGTTTTACCATGATGAGCGCAGGGCTCTAAAGAAACATACAAAATTGACTCAGGAATAAGGATTTTATTATTTGCCGCAACAGCATTCAAACAATTTACTTCGGCATGATGTTCCCCATATTGCTGATGATATCCCTCTCCAATAATTTGATTATTATGCACCAAAACAGCACCCACCATTGGATTAGGCGCAACCGTACCCAACCCTTTAGCTGCAAGTTCTAAACACCGAAACATATATTGCTCATGTATATTTATCATAAGGAATTGACAAAAATAACCAAATGATGTATACATTGCAGTATGAATCTAGAGAAAGCTAAACTATTTATCATAAACGCAATAAAAAACATTTATGATGAACGTGAGGCCAGCAATATTGCCCAGTTATTATTGGAATGGTTAACTGGGAAAAATAAAATCGCTCAATATTTAGATAAGTATGGTGCACTTACACTGTCACAAGAAAATAGACTTATAGCAGCCATAGAACGACTAAACCATTTCGAACCAATACAATATTTAATAGGTGAAGCATGGTTTATGGGCTTATCGTTTAAAGTTAATCCCAGTACTTTAATTCCACGACCCGAAACTGAAGAATTAATTGAATGGATTTTAAATGATTATAAAAATTTAACAACGGCACCAATTAATTTATTAGATATAGGCACCGGTAGTGGGTGCATACCAATTTTGCTTAAACAAAAGATACCAGCATCAACAATTCATACTATTGACATTAGTAATGGAGCAATTGAATGTGCTAAGCAAAATGCAGTAAACCATGGCAGTGATATCAATTGTATTGAAATGGATTTTACCAATGAAACTAACTGGGCACAACTTCCATCTTTTAATATAATTGTCAGTAATCCACCTTATATAATGGAAATGGAAAAAGTCGATTTGCATAAAAATGTTCTTGAGCATGAACCGGCTAGTGCGTTGTTTGTTCCCAACAACAACCCATTACTTTTTTATAAAAAAATCAAACAATTCAGCACTACACACTTACAATCTAATGGGCAAATTTATCTGGAAATAAACGAGCAATTTGGTAGTGACATTGTTACATTATTCACTGCCAAAAACCATACAGTAGAATTAAAGAAAGACATGCAAGGAAAAGACAGAATGGTGAAGGTGATAAAAAAGTAAAAATTCAATAATTGTACATATACTTTTAATTTGGATTAACTGCCATTACCGGTGTTGCACCTAATTTTTTAATAACCTGCATTACTTTAATAGCAGTTCCTAAATGAGCCGTACTATCTCCATTAATTACCACAGATGGCTTTTCTGTTTCTTTCGAAAGATAGACACTCAATTTTGTTTCCAATTGATCAAATGTAATTAGTTCTGACCCTATAAATACTTGTTGTAAATGATCTACTGTAATTACAACGGTTTGCTTTGCTTTTGTATCGGCTTTGGCTTTTGGATTAGCCACTTTAATTACATTAGGATTTGCCAATGTTGAAACAATTAGAAAAAACAACAATAAAATAAATAAAATATCATTCAATGCACCGTTATGCATTTCGGGATGATTTCTTATTTTTTTTCTAATGTTCATAAAAGGGTGTCTTTTGAAAATATTAACGAGTAGGTTCTTGTAAAACGTCTATAAAATCTGCACTGGCAACTTCCATCTTGTAGGCTGTTTTATCGATTTGAGCACTTAAAAAATTATATCCAACATACGCTATTAAACCAATTATTAACCCTGTAGCGGAAGTAATCATTTTGGTATAAATTCCTCCTGCAATTGTGCTCAAAGTATATTCACCAGTTGAAGCAATACCATAAAACAATTGCACCATCCCAATGATTGTACCTAAAAATCCAAACATAGGAGCAATTCCTGAAACCAATGATAATATAGACAGATTTTTTTCGATGGTATACATTTCTAATTTACCGACGTTCTCCATGCTTTTCTCAATCACATCAATTGGTTTGCCAATTCTTTGTATGCCTTTGTCGATCATTTTAGCGATAGGGTGATCGGTGTTTTTAGTAAAACTCCTCGCAGCCTGAACATTACCAGTAATGATGTGATCTTTAATAATGCTCATGAAATTAGCATCTAATTTAGCGGCTTTTTTAATAGCAATCAATCGTTCAAAAAACACAAAAATAGTAATCACCAAGAGCAAGTATAGTGGATACATAATCCATCCACCCTTCTCCAACAAACTCAACAAAGAAATTTTTTCTGTAGTTGTAACAGTGTTTACTATTTTCTGTACAGAATCTACCTGCAATAAATCGAACATTGTCTTTTGTTTTAATCCAATAAATTATTTTTTATCTTGTTCTCTCATCTTCATCATTGCCATAATTTGCTTCATATTGTTTTGCATTCCATCAGGACTACCATCTAAGAAAATAATATTTCCTTTTCCAAATTCAGCAAAATTTTTAACAGCTTCTGTCCACATACTAAACAATATTACATTGGTATCTAAGTTAGCTTGTTTCATCTGTTCAGCGGCTTGGCTCATTCCTTTGGCCACTTCTTCTCTAAATAATGCAACACCTTGTCCACGTAGCCGTGCGGCTTCTCTTTCAGCTTCGGCAGCAATTTTAATAGCATTACCTTCTGCTTCTGCTGATTTAGTTTTGGTGATCAATAAAGCTTGTCCTTCATTTTCAGCGGCTGCCTTTAAGTTGTTACTAGCCACCACTTTACTCATGCTTTCCATAATTTGCTGATCAAACGTAATGTCGTTGATTTGAAGATCTTGCAAATGATACCCCCATTCTTCCAATGAATGATCAATTTGTTCTTTTACAAATTCTACTATTTCTCTGCGAAGCAATAGAATTTCCGCTTGTTTTTTTGTAGCTACAAATGCCCTTATCGAACCTTCTACAGTTCTAATTAAAGCTTGCATTAAATCTTTATCACTGATGAATTTAAAAGCCACATTTTTGATGGTTTGTTCATCTTGATTGATAACGGAATACAACAACATGCTTTTAAAATACACATTGGCTTGGTCTACAGTAACTGCCTGAAACTCCAATTCAACGGATCTATTTTGAATACTAACTGTTTTATAGACCTGTTCAATTATTGGCACTTTAAAATTCAACCCAGGAAGTAAAATCCTCCGGTATTTACCAAACATGGTAATAACGGCGATAGTACCTTGATTAACAGTAACTAATCCGGTAAAAACAATAATGATACTTAGAATTAACCACCAATAGTTGATTAAAAAAGACATAAGCAAAATATTTTATTACTAAAGATACAATGTATTTAAACCGGTTGCCCTTTTTCTTCCCAAACTTTAACTAATTCTACTAAAGCTTCAACCGCTTTTTCCATATCGCTCACACCCACCCACTCTTGTTTACTATGAATGGCCTGCATGCCGGTAAATATATTCGCACATGGGAGCCCCATGAAACTCAATCGGCTTCCATCGGTACCACCTCTGATGGGTTCATTGATGAATGGAAGTCCAATTCGCTGATAGGCTTCTTTGGCATAATCTACCACAAAAGGGTATTGCGCCAATATTTCTTTCATATTTCGATATTGCTCCTGTATACTAAATTTAAAGCTTGCACCCGGATTGGCACTAATTACTTCTTCCGTTATGGCTAATAACACCGCTTCATGTTCTGCTAACAGGATGGTGTTGAAATCTCTGATTAAAAACTCAAGGGTTGCACGTTCTGCCAATCCATCCATTGTCAAGGGATGAATAAAACCCTCACGCCCCTCGGTAGATTCGGGAGAGCGCTGATTTTTAGGAAGTTTAGCCAAGATTTCGCCGGCTATTTTTAAGGCGTTAATCATCTTACCTTTTGCATCGCCAGGGTGCGCAATGATGCCTTGTATATGAATGGTAACGCCATCGGCACTAAAGGTTTCATCTTCAAAACTGCCCAGTTTGCCCCCATCTAGTGTATAAGCAAAGTTTGCTCCTAACTTATTTAAATCGAGCTTATTTGTTCCTGCACCTACTTCTTCATCAGGGGTAAATAAAATTTTAATAGTGCCATGTTTAATTGATGGATTAAGGATTAAATACTGAGCAAAATCCATAATAATAGCAACACCGGCTTTATCATCTGCACCTAATAAAGTTAGTCCCGATGCCGTAATAATATCGTTCCCTATATGTTGTTTGAGGTAAGGATATTTTTTTGTTGAAATGATTTGTTGTGTATCATCGGGCAAAACAATATCTTTTCCATCGTAATTTTTATGCAAAATAGGTTTAACATTGGTGCCACTGCAATCGGGAGCGGTATCGATGTGACTGCAAAAACAAATTACGGGTAATTGTTTAGACGAATTAGAAGGCAGCGTTGCGTATACATATCCGTAATCGTCTGTGGTTGCATCTGCTACGCCCATTGCCAACAATTCTGCTGCCAATAAACGAGATAGGTCTTTCTGCTTAGCAGAACTGGGGAAGGTTACAGATTCAGGATCACTCTGCGTATCAATTTGTACATATCGCATCAATCGTTCTGCAACTTTAGATGTGTAGTTCGCTAACATGTTAATTCTTTTGTGCAAGATAATATTAGTTGAGGGATAGAAATCGGGTAAAAGCTATTTAATGTATGCGTTCACTATATTTTGTATTTTTATAATGAAAAATGCTATAAAACAACCTATTCCCTTTCAAATTCTAATTAATCAGACATGATCCGAAAATTCATCACACCTACACAAAGCAAATACAATATTGCATTGGACATTCCCGAAGAATATTTGGATCAAGAATTAGAAATCATTGTATTTAAAAAGCAGGAGGGGTTAACTAATTAAAAAAAAATATATAATATGACAAGATTATCTGAAAAATACAAGGGCGTATTCACTGAAAAAGACGCACAAAGCTTTAACTAACATACACAACAAATTCGAAAAGAATGGGACAATATTTAATAGAAAATAATGCTATTTCTCATTTTTTTTCCGGAAATTGATCTCAAAAGGGTATGAATTTTAACTAACCCCCGCTATTGTAGCGCAATGCATAAGTATTAGACGGAGTAGGAAAACCAAAATACCTGATGCAATTATAGCTGCTACTGCAATTGTAATTAACTTGATATTAATTACCAATGATTCGGATTTTAATACTGTAGATGGATTAGATGTTATCAATCCAAATAACTTGTAATATGTTTTTTATCAATTTGTAAATTAAAACCACATGAAGAAATCAATTATTGGTTCATTAGTAGGCGCTATCATTCTTTTCATATGGCAGTTTCTTTCCTGGACGGCCCTCGATTTGCACAGAGCCGCGCAAGATTATACCCCCAAACAAGATAGTATACTGGCATACCTTAGCGCTAATCTTGAAAAAGAAGGTGGCTACTTAATGCCACATACGCCAAAGGGTTCGTCATTTAAAGATGCTGAAAATTTAGCAGCAAAAAGCATCGGAAAACCCTGGATTACCATTCAATACCATACTTCTATGCAATACAATATGGGTATGAATATGGTGAGGGTATTTCTGGTAAATGTTTTAGTAATATGGCTTCTTTGCTGGTTATTGAGCAAGTTTGCCAATAATGATTTTTTAACCACGCTCTATTCCTCTTTAATGGTGGGCGTTATCGTATACCTAAATAGTAGCTATACCAGCCATATTTGGTATAATATTTTCGATATCAGGGCATTTTTGATTGATGCAATTGCCATGTGGGGACTAACCGGTGTATGGTTGGGATGGTGGCTAAATCGTAAAACAGCCTTAAGTAGTTAGCAGTTAACTTAAACTAAAAAAGACATACAAATAATTTGTATGTCTTTTTCAATTGTATTCAGTCTGACTCAATTAAGGAGTAATGATTAATGATTTTGCATCAATTGCAACCAATTCAAGATCAAAAATCAAATCTTGACCGGCTAAAGGATGGTTAGCATCTAAAACGACTGCTTCATCTTTTAATTCAACAATAACTACTGGGAAATTTTGACCAGACCCATTGCTCATATTCAATTGCATTCCTACCTCTGGAACCATGTCTGCGGGGAAACGGTCTTTGGGGAATTCCATCACCATATCTTCCTGACGAGGGCCATAAGCCTGATCAGCTGGAATATGAATTGTTTTTTTCTCACCAATAACCATCCCGGTTACACCATCATCAAAACCGGCGATTACCATTCCACCGCCTATTTCAAACTCTAGTGGTTCTCTTCCCTCAGAAGAATCAAATGTATTGCCATCGGTTAATTTTCCATGATAATGTACTTTTACATTATCACCTTTTTTTGCTTGTTGCATGATAATTTGTGTTTACAGCCAAATGAATGAATGGCTTAAACGGCAAAAGTACAACCCGAAACGTAAAACGGAAAGTATTTTTCCATAACTTCCCGTTAATAACCTTTAAAATTGAAAAGACTTTTACAAAGTTTACCCAACCAGCATATGGGTTTATGGGCGAATTATTAGGCAACAAACCATATAAAATTGACAACTATATACACATGAAATATATTTTAATTTGTTTTTTACTGATTCAGGGAAGCATGCTAAATGGACAGTCGGTTAGTAAACCTATTTTACCGGCAGCATATCGAACAGAGGCTTACCTACCATTACTAAAAGGAAAGCGGGTAGGTGTTTTTGCCAATCATACTGCAACCATTGGCAAGGCGCATTTAGTAGACAGCCTTCAAAAATTAGGGGTAAACATAACGGTAGCTTTTGGTCCTGAGCATGGTTTTAGAGGCACTGCAGATGCAGGAGAAAAAGTAGACAATTACAAAGATCCTAGCACGGGCATACCTGTTGTATCATTATATGGTAAAAAAAGACGCCCCTCTGCTGAAGACTTACAAAATGTAGATATACTATTATTTGATATACAAGATGTTGGTGTTCGCTTTTATACATTCATTTCATCATTGCAGGAATATATGGAAGCAGCTTTTGAATATAAAAAGCCTTTGATGATTTTAGATAGACCCAATCCAAACGGTTTTTACGTTGATGGCCCTTTATTAGACACTGCCTATAAAAGTTTTGTAGGAATGCAGCCAATACCTGTTGTGTATGGAATGACCATTGGAGAATATGCATTAATGTTGGCAGGAGAGAAATGGTTGAGTGCCAAAGCAAATATCGCCAGAGATCAATCGATATACTTCGATGTGATTAAATGTGCCAATTATACCCATAGCAGTTTATATGAGCTGCCAGTTAGGCCATCACCCAACTTGCCAGATATGTCGGCAATTTATTGGTATGCAAGTACTTGCTATTTTGAAGGCACCATATTAAGTGAAGGAAGGGGAACGGATCATCCCTTTTCAATATTTGGTCATCCGTCATTACCCAAGCATTTATTCGCATTTACCCCCACCAGTAGAGATGGTGCAAAAGATCCAAAATTAAAAGATCAACTTTGTTATGGATGGAATGTTTATGCAGACGGAAAAGAAGTACTAAAAAAGCTAAATAATCAAATTAATATTGATTTTTTAGTTGAAGCATATAAACAATATCCGCAAAAAGACAGTTTTTTTCTTCGCCCCAAATTAGATAAGCCCACTGCGTATTTTTTCAATAAACTAGCGGGAAATGAGGAGCTGAAAAAACAATTGATTGCCGGAAAAACAGCAGCAGAAATTAGAGCCAGCTGGCAGCCTGGATTAACTGCCTTTAAAAAAATCAGACAGAAATATCTGTTGTACAAAGATTTTAAATGAAATAAAAACACTTGATTCCATTTACATTTGCAGCATAAAGCAATAAAATTTATGTTGAATCCGCGTATTGTTTTTATGGGAACACCCGAATTTGCAGTGGCATCATTAGATGCGTTGGTTACTGCTGGCTATAACATTGTAGGCGTGGTAACAGCTCCCGATAAGCCAGCAGGCAGAGGTATGAAGATGAATGAGAGTGCTGTGAAAAAATATGCTATTGAACATCAATTACACTTACTTCAACCGGAGAAATTAAAAAATCCCGAATTTATTGCATCCCTACAACAGCTAAAAGCTGATATTCAAGTAGTAGTAGCATTCAGAATGTTACCCGAAATAGTATGGAATATGCCACCAATGGGTACTATTAATGTGCATGGCTCACTTCTCCCCGATTATCGGGGAGCAGCCCCAATTAATTGGGCGGTAATTAATGGAGAAAAGGAAACTGGGGTTACCACTTTTAAATTAAAACATGAAATAGATACCGGAGATATTCTTTTACAAGAAACAATAGAAATTGGAGAAAATGAATCGGCAACCGAAGTTCATGACCGCATGAAAATAATTGGTGCTAACTTGTTGGTAAAAACTATTCAGGAATTATTGAATGGTACAATAAAAGAAAAACCTCAAATAATAAACATACATCCTAAACACGCCCCTAAATTATTTACCAAAGACTGTGAAATTAATTGGAATGATTCTGTACATAACATTCACAATCAAATAAGAGGACTGTCGATTTTTCCGGGAGCCATTACTAAACTAGATGGTAAAATCTTGAAAATATACAGCAGTGTAAAGGAAACAACCGTACCTAAAGGATCTCCGGGTACAACTGTTTCTGATGGAAAAAATTTTTTAAAATTTACTTGCGCCGATGGCTATATCCTCGTTAAAGATCTTCAGTTAGAGGGAAAGAAAAGAATGCAAGTGGGAGATTTTTTACGAGGTTACAGAATAGCGGAGTAAGTTTATTTACTTATTGCTTTCTTCAACTCTTCTAAAGTAACAATACCTTGTGTACGCCAAGTTTCCTTTCCATCCTTAAATACAATAAATGTAGGAAGTGCTATAAAATTCAAATACTTCATTACACTTATATCATTG
>CANGCK010000001.1 GCA_947452295.1 Sphingobacteriia bacterium | reverse complement strand
TGCTCCAGGTACAGTTGATGTAAAAGGCTGGGGTGCTTCTGCAGAATACTTATTCCCTAAAAACTACAGCGTTAATGCTAATATCTATTCTGATATAATAGGCGACTTACCTACTGGTTTTGTTTCTTATTTTAATACAGCTAAATATCGTGTTAATGCAGGTTTTGGCAACAGCGGATTCTTAAAAGACAACCGTTGGGGCTTCAATGTAGTGTATAAGTGGGTTGATGCATTCCAATACGAAGGAACTTTTGCTGTAGGTACAGTACCTTCTTTCTCTACATTAGATGCAATGGTTAGCTACAAGTTGCCTAAAGTGAAATCTTTAATCAAATTAGGTGCTACTAACCTAATGAACAAATACTATTTCAATGCTTTTGGTAGCCCACAAATTGGTGGTTTATACTATATGAGCTTTGGATGGAATGTTTTTTAGTATTATTTGAAGTTTTTTAGATAAAAAATTATCCCCTCCCCAAATCGGGAGGGGATTTTTTCGTTTTGTATGTCTTATTCTTCTATTTTTGTGCACATTTTAAAATGAGTTATATGCGATCAATAGCTTTTAGAGAAGCCCTTCGTGAGGCAATGAATGAAGAAATGAGAAGAGATGAAAAAGTTTTCTTAATGGGAGAAGAAGTAGCTGAATACAATGGCGCTTATAAAGTGAGCCAAGGTATGCTTGCCGAGTTTGGTGCCAAAAGAGTTATTGATACGCCAATTGCCGAGTTAGGGTTTGCAGCAGTTGCTGTTGGTGCCGCTCAAAATGGTCTACGTCCAATTGTAGAATTTATGACCTGGAACTTCGCAGTTCTTGCGCTAGATCAAATTTTAAATACAGCCTCTAAAATGTTGGCAATGAGTGGCGGCCAAATTAGCTGCCCTATTGTGTTTAGAGGACCGAATGGTAGCGCCGGACAATTAGGTGCCCAACACTCTACCGCATTCGAAAGCTACTATGCCAATATTCCCGGATTAAAAGTTGTTTCTCCCTCTAATGGATATGATGCAAAAGGTTTATTGAAACAAGCCATAAGGTATGAGCAAGATCCTATCATGTTCATGGAAAGTGAAGTGATGTATGGCGATAAATGCGAGGTTCCCGAAGAGGAATATTACATTCCTATTGGAAAAGCCGATGTAAAAAAACAAGGCCGTGATGTAACAATCGTTTCTTTTAATAAAATGATGAAAGTAGCATTAGGTGCTGCAGCTGAATTAGAAAAAGAAGGTATCAGTGCAGAAGTAATTGACCTTAGATCTATTCGTCCCCTAGATTGGATGACAATCCTTGAAAGCGTTAAAAAAACCAACCGATTAGTAATTGTTGAAGAACAATGGCCTTTTGCCTCTGTATCTTCAGAAATAAGTTACAGAATACAAAAAGAAGGTTTCGATTATTTAGATGCACCTATAAGAAGAATTACTAGTGCCGACGCCCCAATGCACTATGCCCCAAATTTAACCGCATTGGCAATGCCCGATGTTACTAGAACTGTTAAATTGGTGAAGGAAGTGATGTATATGAAAAAATAAAAGTGACTAAGCTACCTGCTTTACTACTTTTATTTATCTGCTCTTCTTTTGGGAGTTGGGCTACTGCATCGTATTCACTAATAATTAACGACACTTCTCTTAAAGAAGTAGTGGTGAATTCATTTAACATGGATTTGCGTTGGAAAGATGTGCCAGCAGCTGTTGCTTTAATTCCTGCTAAATCTATTCAGACCTTTAACCCTTCCTCTCTTGTGCCAATATTGAATTCAACGCCTGGAGTGAGAATGGAAGAAAGATCTCCTGGTAGTTACCGAGTGTCTATTAGAGGTAGCCTCCTTCGTTCTCCCTTTGGCGTAAGAAATAGCAAAATTTATTGGAATGATATACCTCTAACCGACGCCACTGGGAACACCTATTTTAATTTATTAGATATACAACAATTTAATAATATTGAAATTGCTAAAGGACCAGTTGCAAGCTGTTATGGTGCCGGTACAGGTGGAGCTATCCTTTTGAACCAACCACTTAATTTCGCTGATTCTCCCCTCCATAGCTTCTCTACTTCATTGCTGACTGGTTCATTTGGATTACAGCAACAAAAAGCAAGTTGGATGTACCAACAGCAAAATTTCGCTTCCTCCATTCAGTTGAATCATATTCAATCAAATGGTTATCGGCAACAGTCGAGCTTACTAAAATCTTCAATAGTTTGGCAAACAGCTGCTCATGTTAATAATCATGTTTTCCATACCATGGTTTTTTATACCGATTTGATGTATGAAACCCCTGGAGGTATTACCCTTGCTCAAGTAAACACTAGCCCTACTCTCGCTAGGGTACCTACTGGAACAATGCCCGGTGCTATTCAACAAAAAACAGCTGTTTTTAATAAAACTTTTTGGTCTGCTTTAAAACACACTTATACATTTAATACTAAGCTACTAAGTAAAAGCTTCCTCTCTATTAGTAATACTAAATTCAATAACCCTTTTATTACCAATTACGAACAGCGTAATGAAATTAACATCAACTCTGGTAGTCAATTTTTATATAAACCAATAAGCCATTTTCCCAAACTCCAATGGATAAACGGAGTTGAATGGTTAATCAATGAATCTGTTATAACCAATAATAACAATGCAGCTGGAATTCCTTCCAGTCTTATTGCTAAAGATATCGTATATAGCTTTCAAGGTTTCGCCTATACTCAGTTGAAATTGCCTCTAAATCAGCACCTAATGCTCGTTTTTGGCGGTAGTATCAACCACCAGTCTTATCGCTATAAACGGTTGTCTGATCTTCAACCAGTATTTTATACTAAATCAATTGCTGCACCCTTTATTCCCAGGGTTTCTATGTCTTATGACATCAATCAGCAGATTACCGCATACGCAATCATTTCAAAAGGGTTCTCTTCCCCTAGTTTGGCTGAAGTTCGCCCTTCCGATGGCAACTATTATCCATCCTTAAATGCAGAGCATGGTTTAAATATTGAAACTGGAATCAAAGGGTTTTTATTCAATAAAAAATTAACCATCGATATTGCAGCTTATCAGTTTAAGCTAAAAGACGCAATTGTTAAAAGAACAGATCAAGCAGGTGTTGAATATTTTGTAAATGCAGGATCAACCAATCAAAGTGGGATAGAAGCTTTTTGTCAATACCAATTCTTGCAAAAGAACATAGGAGTCATAAAAGGACTTCAACTCGCTAACAGTTTTAGTTATCAACCCTATATTTTTACCAACTATCAGCAAGATAATAATATTTTTTCCGGCAATCATTTAACTGGGGTGCCACAAACAATTAATATAACGAGTTTTCAATTAATGCTCAATAAAGGTTGGCAATTCAATGCGTCTTGTAACGCCACTTCTATGATACCTTTGAATGATGCAAATACTGTATATGCTAATGCCTATCAATTATTGCAAGCCAAACTAAGCAAGCAATTGTTGATTAAGCAAAATGTATTGCAGCTTTTTATTGGTGGAGATAACTTATTGAATCAATCCTATAGTTTAGGTAACGATATAAATGCAGCTGGAAATAGATATTATAATCCCGCTCCTGAAAGAAATTGGTATGCTGGATTTAAATTTGATTTTCATTGATTAACTTCATATACAATTTGATATATGCCTGCAATTTTAATTATAGATGATGAACGTGCCATAAGAAATGTGTTGAAGGATATCCTAACCAATGAAGGGTACACAACGGATGATGCTGCCGATGGGGAAGATGGTTTAAAGAAATTGCAGTCCGGTAACTTTGATGTGGTTTTATGCGACATTAAAATGCCCAAATTAGATGGATTAGAATTTTTACAAAAAGCAGAAGCTGAAAATATAGATACTCCAATAATTATGATTAGCGGTCATGGTAACATAGAAACTGCAGTTGAAGCCGTTAAAAAAGGGGCATACGATTATATCGCGAAACCTCCAGATTTAAACAGATTGCTTATTACCATAAGAAACGCACTCGATAAAACAACACTTGTTCAAGAAACTAAAGTACTCAAAAAGAAGGTAGCCAACGTTCAGCAAATTATTGGCGAAAGCACTCCTATTCTTAAAATTAAAGAAACAATTGATAAAGTTGCAGTAACAGATGCCCGCGTTCTGATAACAGGTGAAAACGGTAGCGGAAAAGAATTGGTTGCACGTTGGATTCACCAAAAAAGCAAACGCGCTAGTTCTCCTATAGTGGAAGTGAACTGTGCCGCTATCCCCGGCGAATTAATTGAAAGCGAATTGTTTGGTCACGAAAAAGGGTCTTTTACTTCTGCCATTAAACAGCGCATTGGTAAATTTGAACAAGCAAATGGTGGAACCCTATTTTTAGATGAAATAGGAGATATGAGTTTAGGCGCACAGGCCAAAGTATTAAGGGCGCTTCAAGAAGGCAAAATTACCCGTGTGGGTGGCGAAAAAGAAATTAATGTAGATGTTCGGGTAGTTGCCGCAACCAATAAAGATTTATTAAAAGAAGTAGAAGATAAAAAATTTCGATTAGATCTTTATCACCGATTAGGAGTAGTATTAATACATACACCCTCACTTAACGACCGCTCTGATGATATTCCTTTATTAGTCGACTACTTTTTAACCGAGATAGCTGACGAATACCGACAAACCAAGAAAAAAATTCATACAGCCGCAATTGAACTGCTTCAACAGCATCAATGGACAGGAAATATTAGAGAATTAAGGAATGTTGTTGAGCGTTTAATTATATTTTCAGGAGCTGAAATTTGCGCAGACGATATTAAAAACTATATTTAGCAAAACTTTTTGTTTTATTCAGCCACTTTGCAAACGAATTGGATATTTTTGTTGACAATAACTAATAAATTATGGGTTTACTTCTTTTTTTTGTAGGATTAATTGGTTGGCATGTAGGTATGTATGGGATGTTTAAAAAGGCCGGTATCGAAAGTCCTTGGAAAGCATTTATTCCCTTTTATAATACATGGATTATTGTTCAAAAAACTGGCATTCATAAATATTGGTTTTGGTTACAATTAATTCCTATTGCCGGTCAGTTTATAACTATCTGGATTACCATTATTTGGGTGATGAATTTTAAAAAAGTTTCTGTACCCGCACATGCAGCTACTGTTTTATTGCCATTCATTTACTTCCCTTATCTTGGGTTTTCTGAGAAAGAAAAGTGGTACGGCCCCGATGCCCTGAAGTTATATTATAAACCCGCTTCCAGAGAATGGATAGATGCCGGTGTATTTGCAGTAGTTGCTGCAACACTAATCAGAACCTTTGTATTTGAAGCATATGTTATTCCTACAGAAAGTATGGAAAAAACATTATTGGTGAACGACTTTTTATTTGTAAGCAAAATGACCTACGGTGCAAGGATTCCTCAAACACCAATTTCATTCCCGTTTGTTCATAATACCATGCCATTTTCTCTCACAACACCTTCCTATATCAAAGAAGTTCAATTGCCCTATAAAAGATTTAAAGCTTTTGCAGATGTAAAAAGAAATGATGCCGTAGTATTTAATTTTCCCGCAGGAGATACCATCATCAACTTACCCGAATTTGGCAGCAAAATCACCTATTACGATGTGTTAAGAACCCAGTTTAAAGGCAATAGAGACGCATTATTGGCCGAATATCCTATTCTTGTTCACCCAATGGATAAAACGGATAATTATATTAAAAGATGTGTTGGTGTTGCCGGAGATACTATACAAATTAAAAATGCCGACCTTTTTGTAAATAATAAGCCTGCTTTTATTCCGGCTGGTGCTCAAACCGAATACATTGTTACCACCAACGGAACTGGCTTTTCAGACGATTTTTTAAAAGATGAATTGGGTATCAGTGATAAAGAAAACTCAAATGGTCAATATGCTATTGGTCCCGATAATTCAACTTTCGTGTTTAATATGACCGCCGGTGAAGCAGAAAAAGTAAAACAATTACCCAATGTAGTTGCAGTTACAAAATATGTTGATAAAAATGTAGGTATGTTTTTCCCGAATGATGATGCTAATTTCCCTTGGACTTTAGATAACTATGGGCCAATTGTAATCCCTAAAAAGGGACAACCAATCTCCATCAATCAAAATAATATCCAACTCTATAAACGACTCATCACCGTTTACGAAAAAAATACTTTAGAAGTTGTAAATGGTCATTTTATAATTAATGGCAAAGAAGCTACTTCTTATACGCCTCAATTCAATTATTATTGGATGATGGGAGATAATAGACACAGAAGTCAGGATAGTAGATTTTGGGGATTTGTACCTGAAACCAATATTGTGGGCAAAGCCTCTATGATATGGTTTAGTTGGGAAAAAGGCCCTCGCTGGAAGCGCTTATTCAATTTTATTCGATAATTTTTTTTATCTTCAAATACCATTAGGGGTCCTTCCGACAATGCTGTCAGAAGGACTTTTTTATCTAAAGTACATCATATTATGCGGCAAAAGGAAGTGAAATTTGTTTATGAAGTATATAACTCTATAAAAAGTTTATCCAAGGATGATGCGGATTTATTAGCGCATGCTCGTAAAATTACCGCCACTGCCTATGCGCCGTATTCTAATTTTCAGGTTGGCGCTGTTGCACTATTGGCAAATGGAGAAATCATTCATGGTAGCAACCAAGAAAATGCAAGCTATCCAGTAGGATTATGTGCCGAACGTGTACTTATTTCGGCAATATCATCACTTTACCCAAATACTGCCATCAATACAATGGTAATTAGCTACCACAATTTAAATGGGAATAGTGGCCACCCAATATCTCCTTGTGGCATTTGCAGACAAAGTTTATTAGAGTATGAAGCAAGGTTAAATCACCCAATGCGTGTAATTATGAGTGGGATGGATGGTAAAGTATTTGTAATTGCTAATGCAGCTATGTTGCTGCCACTCAGCTTTACCAACGAAGATTTAAAATAATACTTACTATTGTATAAGGGCTGATTGTGTTTTATGAATCAATAATTTTTTTACAATCATAGGAGCTGTAATAAAATAAATAGCAAGTATATAAGTAACAACATGCCAATTTGCTCCTGCACCAAACCATTCATTGGTTTGAAACAATAATACCAAGCCTACTATACTTTTTGAAGTTTCCCATAGCCAAGCAAATTGATTGCCATCCATTAATTCAGTATATGCATACACAAACAAAAACACAAATGCGCCATAATAAAATATTCCAGGATTACCAATCTTACCTATGTTGCCAAAAAAATAAATAATGAAGCCAATCAACAGTATAAACTGGAACATTACCCATGATGTTACATGCTTATTGGTGGGCGTTTCATATTTCTTAAAATGATAAGGGTCAGTTATTTTTTCTAAAGGAAATTCTTTTTCAACATCTGCGGGTCTCCATCCTGTAGGCATAAACCAAATTCTAAACTTATCTGCAATATGCTTAGTTCTCCATGCATCTTTGATTAACAAACTGATATGCATAAAATTTATTTTAAATGGGTTCCAAGTACTTACTGGTACTGTAATTCCATAAACAGGTTTAATGGACGGTAATTCTTCTTGAAAAGTGCCAAACCACTTGTCCCAGAAAATAAAAATTTGCCCATAATTTTTATCAATATATTCCGGATTTAAAGCATGGTGTACTCTATGGTGGGATGGTGTTACAATAAAGTGCTCAAGCCATCCCATTTTATTAATATGTTGTGTATGGTACCAGAATTGCGCAAATAAATGAAGTGGCGCAACAACAGCAATTACTTGAGCTGGCACCCCCAATAACGCCGCTGGCAATAAAAAGATTGTAAATAATCGGAAAAAAGTAGAAATACTCTGGCGTAAAGCACATGCTAAATTATAATCTTCACTGCTGTGATGTATTAGGTGCGCATTCCAAAAAAAGTTAATGGTATGGTCTATCCGGTGTACTAAATATCCGGTAAGATCTAATGCCATAAATGCAATAAAATACACCCAAAAACCGGAAGAAATATGTACTATGGCAAAATGATTGACCATCCATTCATAGCTAATCACCACAATACTTAGTCCCAAAACATCTTTTGTAACATTGGTGATTCCAGAGGTAAGACTCGAAATCATGTCCATCGTTCTTACTGTTTCAAACCCCTTTTTCCATCCCCACCACTTTTCCAATAGCACCAATAATAAAAAAGCTGGCATAGCAATTAACAATATTTTTCCGTAAGCTTCCATAGCAATAGTCTTAATATACTAAGATATGCAGAATTGTTAAGATAAGAACAGTTAGGTTTTTTAATAAATGCTTCGTTCAACTTAATTCATGTTGTACTTTTACAATTAATATGCATTGCAAACATTCATTTATACCTTATTCTGCTACTGGCTATTTTTCGAAAATAGTCGAAGATTACTTGGCTGACGCCGATGCTTTGCGTCCCTTTTACCATTATCGACCCACATTAGAAGGAATAAAACAATCAATCTCTTCCAGAAAAAGTACATTGACTAATAGAACTTTATTGGTAGAAACACTGACTAATCAATATGCTTCTATTCCAATTTCAGATCAAGTAAAAGATAATATTCAACTGTTACTAAAAGAAAATGTATTTACTATTACAACCGCCCATCAGCCTAATATTTTTACCGGTCCATTGTATTTTATATACAAAATAATGCATGTGGTGAAGTTAGCAGAAGAATTAAATGCCGAATTTACGGGTGAACATTTTATTCCTGTTTATTATATGGGATCTGAGGATGCAGATTTAGATGAATTGGGTTTTGTGAATGTAGGTGGGCAAAAATTAACCTGGCAAACTAAACAAACCGGCGCTGTTGGGAGGATGAAGGTAGATCAACCATTTATACAATTAATTCATCAAATAGAAGGCCAAATAGCAGTATTGCCTAATGGCACTAGTTTAATATTGCTGTTCAAGCAGTGTTTTTCTCTTGGCAAAACTATTCAACAAGCTACACTAGAGTTGGTAAATAATTTATTTGCCGAATTTGGCCTTATTGTAGTCATTCCAGACAATGCTAAATTAAAAAGCACTTTTCAGCATGTCATTAAAAAAGAATTGTTCGAAGGTTTTTCACATCAAATTGTTGCAGCAACAACCAATGAGCTTTCCTTACATTATAAAGTTCAAGCTGCCGGTAGAGCCATCAACCTTTTTTATTTGAAAGATGACAAAAGAGAAAGAATTGAGCTGTCTGCAGATAATAGGTATGAGGTACAATCCTTACAACTTTCTTTTAGTAAAGAAGAAATATTAACTGAATTACAAGAACACCCGGAAAGATTCAGTCCCAACGTTATCTTACGCGGTGCATTTCAAGAAACAATTCTGCCAAATGTTGCATTTATAGGTGGTGGGGGAGAGCTTGCTTATTGGCTCGAATTAAAAAATGTTTTTAATGCAATCAATGTTCCTTATCCGGTATTAATATTGCGCAATTCATTTGTATTTGTAGAGCGCAATCAGCACGAGCGTCTAATGAAATTAGGAATGTTGGATCAGGCATTGTTTACAAAAACACAAAACTTTATCAATAACATGGTGCTGGAGGCTTCTAACAATCAATTATCAATTGCTAATGAATTGGCCGAATTTGAAGCCCTTTATCAAAAAATGCAACATTTAGCAGCAGCAATAGATCCGTCTCTTGTAGATCATGTTATGTCGCTCAAGTCAAACGCAATTAAAAAAATACAAGCGTTAGAAAAAAAAATGCTAAGGTCTGAAAAAGATAAATTTAAGGTTTCAATAGACCAAATCAATCAAATAAAATCATCACTCTTCCCTGACAATAATTTGCAGGAAAGAAGTGATAATTTTTCATTGTATTACGCTAAATATGGTAAAGCCTGGATGAGCAGCATTTATAATGCTTCCAAGGGTTTGCAACAACAATTTGGCGTAATTTATGTTGCATAATTAGTTTTTCACCCCCGGCTTTTTAGGCATTACTGCTTTAGGCTTTTCAGTTGGTTTGTTTTTAGGCAATAATGCTGGGGCTGTGGTATTAACAGGTTTTTTATTTTCTTTTGGTTCTGCCGGTTTTGGATTTTCCTCAATAATATATTGTGACTCTGATCCTATTTCTTCTGGCTTAATGTCTTTAGGGATTTCATAATCTGTGGATGTACCTGCTCCCATGTCTTCACCTTCACCACCAAGCGCTGGTGTTGTTCCGTTAATATAATCAATATTAATATCGGTACTCATCACTTCCGGTTTGGTAAACGTTAATTTAGTGTCTATTCCGCAGTTTGGATCGGAGGCTGCTTTGTCAAAAAAATACGCCCAAATTGGCATTGCCGCTCTTCCCCCTTCTCCGTTTTTACTATTGATGCGTATGAAACGGTCATCACATCCTACCCATCCTCCTGCCAAATATTGTGGTGTATACCCAATAAACCACGCATCACTATTGTCGTTTGTAGTACCCGTTTTTCCGGCTATTTCCATTCCAGAAGGCACATCGTAACCCCAAATGCCTGCTCCTGTTCCGTTGGTCATAACACCTTGCATCATTTTAATAACAGAATAGGCTGTAACATCACTAATCACTTCCTTGCGTTTAGGCGTAAATGAAGCCAATACATTTCCATTTCTATCTTCTATTCTAGTGATATACATTGGTTTTGCATTAAACCCTCTTCCCGGAAACATACTATAACCTTGTAACATTTCATACAAAGATATTTCTGCAGCACCAAGCGCTAATGATGGATATGCGGAAATACTGCTTTGGAATTCGCATTTCTTTAAGAACTCTACAAATCTTTTTGCGCCATTATTTTCACTATTATCTAATTGCTTTAATATATAGGCTGAAGCACAGTTTCTAGATTTTGCCAATGCCAATGCCATTGGAATGGTTGCTCCTGTACAGGTTTTTGTGGTATTTGGCACCATGCCATATGAGCCAAAACTTTGTTGCACATCCTGAACTTCTGAGTTAGGGGTTAGTCCAGCTTCTTCAATAGCCAACCCATACAATAATGGTTTTATGGTAGATCCTACCTGACGTTTGGTATTAATATTTGCATGGTCGTATTTAAATGTTTTAAAATCTATACCTCCAACCCATGCTTTTATTTGCCCATTTAATGGATCCATTACCATAAAACCTGCTTGTAACATTTGTCGATGGTATTTTATAGAATCATATGGCGTCATTGTGGTGTCTTTGCCTCTTGTACTATTCCATGCAAATACATGCATAGGTACTTTCTGAAAAAAAGAATTTCTAACTTCTTCATCAGACAGACCTTCTTTTTTCATATTTCTCCATCGATCCGTTTGTTTCATAAATCCTTCAAGAATATTTTCATATCCTTTCCAAACTGTACCTTTTTTAAAATTTTCTTGTGCATTGAGCAGTTTTTGCATGTAACTGATATGCTTTGCAACTGCTTCCTCTGCATACATTTGCATCCTCGGATTAATGGTTGTATAAATTTTTAAACCATCTCTAAAAAGATCATAATTATCTCCGTTGTTTTTTTTATTCTCCTTACACCACTTTTTCATTTCCTCCCCTAAAACCATTCTAAAATATGGCCCTAAACCAGTCGACTCATCTAACTTTTTATAGTTCAACTCAATTGGTTTTTTCTTAAGAACATCTGCTTCTTTTGTATCTAGAAACTTATTACGTACCATCTGGTTCAAAACAGTATTCCTTCTGTCTAATGCTAATTTGGGGTTTCTTCTTGGATTATAAAGGGTAGCACCTTTAAGCATACCTACCAATACCGCAGACTCTTCAATATTCAAGCGATCGGGCTCCTTTTGAAAAAATGTCTTAGCTGCATTTCTAATACCAAATACATTGTCGCCATAAGCAACTGTGTTTAGATATAGTGTTAGTATTTCTTCCTTTGTAAAGTTTCGCTCAAGTTTAATGGCTATAATACACTCTTTTAATTTTTGAAGACCCCTTAGTATAAAATTCTTAGTACTCCAGTTTTCAGTAAACAAGTTTTTAGCAGTTTGCATGGTTATTGTACTAGCACCACCTTCGCTCCCTAAATAAAAAAATGCCCTGCCAAGAGATTTTGCATCTATACCACTGTGCTCATAAAATCGCTCATCTTCAGTAGCAACTAAGGCCTCCACTACATGCTTGCTGATATCTCTGTACTTTACATTTATACGGTCTTCTATATAATATTTCCCCATAAGGGTTCCATCCTCTGCGTAAACCTGGCTTGCAAGTGAGGCAGTAGGATTTTCAATGTCATCTAAATCGGGCATACTTCCCAATAAACCAAAGTTGAGCATCAGTAGTAAAACAAAAACAAATGCCAATACCCCTAAAAAAATACGCCAAAATAACTGTACTTGTCTGGTCATGATATTATTTAAATAATAGTGTTAGTAGTTTTATGTATTTCGGAAGTTCGCAAATTCATTTAAAATTTATCGGGAAACAAATTGTGTAAAAAGATACGATATTTTTCAATGTCCTTCTTTTTAACCAGTAACTCGAGGTTCGCAGAACTAATCATACTAAAGCTATACTTATCTGCGGATAGCCAAGGTAAAATTCTTGCACTTGTTGCGGGTTTAACTTGATCTATCAAATTAATAGCTTCCGATGCATTATTAAATGGCCCGAAAAGTATTAATTGAATATCATCTGTTAATTGAAAAATACTTAGCGGAATTTTTTCGCCATAAAACTTTTCTTGGTTAAACCGATTAAATGCATTTTTAGCCTCACTCACAAACATTCGATCTACCTTTGTTAATATCACCGAAACATATTGGGTATCCGACTCATTAAATTGATATTCATTGTTTTCTATTGCAACTATCGTAGGTTTTAAAATTGTATTTTCTTTCAATGTAGTATTTGCCGATAATTCTTTACTTACGGGAGCAACAGTCGATTCTTTCTTTTGACGGTCTATTGATGCTATATTGGTACTATTTAAATCAATTTTTCTAGCCTCAATTTCAGGTTGTCGTTCTACTTCTAAATTAGTTAGGTATTCTTCAATCTCTTTTCTTTTTTTGAGAACATTGATCATTGTTGCTGCTTTTGTAGACATCTCTGTTCCACTAAACAATGTTACAATATTAGTTAACCTATGAATGGCAATACTGTCTTGCTTTTGCTTAATATAATAAATTGCCTCTACATACATCAATTGTGGGTTTTGAAAATTCTTACCATACAATGAGTCGGCAATATTTTTTTTCTCTAATGCTTCATTAAATCTTCCTGATAAAAATGTTTGATAAATTTCATCGTATGCTTGTGTTGCTGGTGTAACCTTTTTCTTAATAGGAACTGCCGTTAATTTTTTAGTAAATTTTCCTGTGGGGTAGGATTGTTCCATCTGCTTCACTAATGAATCTGCTTTTTTGTAGGCCCCAATTTTATTATAACAATTATTCAGATTAAACAATAGTTCTTCAGATCTCGTTGAATCTGGATATCTTTTTAAAATACTTTCATAAGATTCAATTGCAGATGGGTAATCTTCTAAATAATATTGAAAAATATATCCATTACTCATTAATGCGAAAATAATTTTATTGTTAGAAACATCCTTCGCTTCACTGGTTAATGGAATATTAGACATTAAAGTAGCAATACTCATCTCTTTATTGTCGGGTTTACTTTTGTTTTTCTTGTCTGCACCAACTTCCTTTTCGGGTGTAATGGTATTCACAAATGTTCGTTCAACTGCTGTTTGTCTTCTCCAATTGTCTATATTGGGTCTATTCCCCCACTTCGTTTTAAATTCATTAATTCCTTTAGCTTTAAAGGAATTGCTATTAAAATAAAATTCATTGCCATTCGATTTAAACAGGTCACTTGAGTTATCTACTTGATTATTGTTATTTCCACCATAAGAAACTTCTGATTCAGCATCTTTAAGCCCTTTCTCTTTCCGTAATTTTTTTAAAAGCCCTTTCAGAAAAATATTCCGATCATCGAATGTCATTTTTGCTATTTTTTGTAGGCTATCTTCAAGTATTATAGTGTTTAAATTAATGGCAATAGTATCAACAGGTGGTCTTCTAAACTCAATCCTCTTTTGATCTACTTCTTTCAATAAAGGAATTTGGATACTGTCATAATATCGAGCAGCCGGTATCATTTTTTTAGCGGAAAATGATGCATCTGCAAGCTTTAAAAAACATTGTTGTTTAAATGATTCATCATTGTCGGTGGTTTTAATACTCTTGAGTAATAATTGTTCAACTGCCTCATAATTATTTCGCTTCATTTCTATTTCTGCCGCCGCCGCATAAATAATGTTTTTGTATCCTTCATATCTATCCCGCTTAGCCATTTGTAATAGCTGTGTTAGATTTTCCTGTAATGCATTGGGTTTATTTTCTGCCGCAATTCCTACTATATTTAATCGGGCATAAACCTCCATGATGGGATCTACAGCATGTAATATTGATTTTTCATACATGGCAACGGCTTGGTTGTTTTTGCCCCGTTTCGCCAACAGTTGGGCTGCTAAAAACTCCCACCGCGATTTCTCTGAACGATTCTCAGCATTGTCTAAAGCCTTTATTATAAAATGTGCCGCACTATCGTAAGATTCTTTGGTATACTGTAAATAAGCCTCCATTTCATACCAATCAGTTTTTAACCTTGCAGGAAACAATTTATCAGACCGGATAAGCTCTAGTAAGGATTCTGCTTCTGTTAACTTATTCTCTTCAATATTGTTTCTTACCTGCCATAATAAGCTTTCATTTCTTGTAGGTTTTGGGGAAGATATTTTCTTCCAAACACTTCTTCTTTCATTGGTTGAAATACTAAATATGCCGTTTTTATTACTTTCATTACTGCCAATTAGCATGTCATACCCTTCATCCTTCGGTCCAAATGCGTAATTGATATATTGAAAAACCATCGCTGCAGAATCAAAATCTTTCCGCAACATATACGCTTTGCCAAGCATGAGGTAAAACTGATCTACCCAATCACTTCTCAAATCATGCAATAAAATTCCGGCAGTACATTTATAAATTATCGTGTCAATATTATTGTCACTAGCCGTTTGGTCAAGTGTGTAATTGTAAAAAGGTAATAATTGAGTATAATCTTCTTTAAAATTTTCCTTGGCAGTAGTTAAAATCTCTTCCAATTTAACATTGGCATTAAAAAAATAGTTATACTGACTAACCATATTATTGTAGAGCCTTTTTGGCGTGTTGAACTTAACTAATTCAGACTTTTCCGCCCTCAGTAATTTGTTTTGATAACGCTCTGGTTTATTTAACTCAATAGTACTATTGGGCTGCGTTTTAGCCTCCAATGCGATGATTCCTAACATAATAATTAGGAAAATGCCGTAAAGTTGTTTTTTTGTTCCCATAAAATCGGTTAAAATTACAGTTATTTCTTATTAAATTCAGCATAAAACAATCGCAATGCTTACCTTTAACCTGTTTTTATATTATGAGCGAAATTAATCAGGAAAATACATTTAAAAGCAGTAGTAATACTTATCGTTTAGTTGTAATGAATGATGATACGTATGAAGAGATGCTTACCGTTCGAATAACACGTTTAAGTGCTTATATTGGGCTGAGTACTATTTTTGTCTTATTGGTGGGATTAACCATTGCGTTAATTGCATTCTCGCCATTAAAATATTATATACCCGGTTATGGTACCAAAGGAAGCCGTTCTGCCCTTCAATTACTAAAAATAAGAACCGATTCTTTAGAACAAGCAATCCGATATAAAGAACAATATATAGATGGTGTTAAAAAAATGCTTTCAGGAAATACAGCCGTGCCTTTAGATACTGTTGCTGTTGAATTACCTAAAGATGAAGCTTCAAACGATTAATTATCAACTGATTATCATTTTATATGACAAAAGCAAAGTTCAAACTGTTTTTACCAATTTTAATTGTTTTTACGTTGGTTAACGTACTTTGTATATTGTTTTTTAGCTTTTTATTGTCGCATCAAACCAACATTTTTGTTGTATTATCTGCCAATTTATTACTTTGCTGCATTTGTTCGCTAAGCCTGTATAAACAAATGACTTCAGTAAATAATGCTAATCCACATGCCATGGTTCGTGGTGTAATGGGTTCTGTAGTGCTAAAGTTGTTTGTTTTGGGAACTGCTGCTTTTTTGTATTTATACAATGCAGGTGAGCATAAAAGCGTAAATGCCTTGTTTATGGGTATGGCACTCTATATTATTTATACTTGGTTGGAAGTTAAAATCGCCATGCAATTAAATCCTCCGAAAAATGGCGGGAATTGAGCAGCCTTTGCAAGCCCTTGCGGGATATCTTCCAGATGGAAGTTTCGAAAAAATAATCGCATACCTCAAATATTATAAAGTTCATTTAACAATTGCGAAAGAACGTAAATCTGTTTTAGGCGATTATAGACATGCCCATCAGGGAAAAAATCATCGAATTAGTGTAAACGGCAACCTAAATCCATACGAGTTCTTAATCACTTTATTGCACGAATTGGCGCATTTATTAACTTATGAGCAATATAAAAACAGGGTAGAGTCACATGGTATTGAATGGAAAACTTGTTATAGTAATTTATTAAAAGATTTTGTTGATATAGGCATTTTTCCACCTGATGTAGAGCAGGCATTGAAAAAATCAATGCGTTCTCCTGCTGCAACTGCTAATGGTGAAACTGCTTTATTAACTGTTTTGCGTAAATACAATACTGTTCAAAAAGATGGTTATCAAATATTGGCCAACATTCCAGAAGGCGCACTGTTTTCTACCGGAAAGGGCAAAATCTTTATGAAGGGTACATTAAGAAGAAAACGATACGTATGTATTGAAGTAAAAACCGGACTAAAATATACAGTTAGTGCCATCATGGAAGTGCAGCGAATAACTCCATAAATCTCCGTTAATAAAAAAGGGATCAAACGAATTATAGTATAATTGTTTAATCCCTTTCTTCATTAATTTCAACTTTTGAATTTCAACTTTTGAATTTTTACTTATTAAGCTACTGCTTGTTTTACTAGAGCTGCGGCTTCGCTTAATTGAATAGCCGATTGAACTTTTAACCCACTTTCGTCAATTAATCTTTTTGCTTCAACGGCATTCGTTCCTTGTAAACGAACAATAATAGGAATGTTAATATTGCCTAATTTGTTGAATGCTTCAATTACACCTGCAGCAACACGGTCACAACGAACAATCCCTCCAAAAATATTGATCAATATTGCTTTTACATTCGGATCTTTCATAATTATACGAAATCCTGCTTCTACAGTTTGCGCATTTGCAGTACCGCCTACATCCAAAAAGTTAGCAGGCTCACCACCACTTAATTTAATCATGTCCATAGTAGCCATGGCTAGTCCTGCTCCGTTTACCATACAGCCAACATTTCCATCTAACTTCACAAAATTTAAATTAAACTGTCCGGCTTCTACTTCTGTAGGATCCTCTTCTGTTACATCTCTTAAAGCAGCAACATCAGGATGACGCATCAATGCATTGTCATCAATGTTCATCTTACAATCTACTGCAATAATTTTTTCATCACTGGTTTTAAATAAAGGATTGATTTCCAACATACCACAATCTAATCCTACATATGCATTATAAAGGTTGGTTACAAACTTTACACAATTTTTGAAGGCTTCACCACTTAATCCTAAGTTAAAAGCAATTTTTCTTGCCTGAAACCCTTGTATACCTCCACCTGGGTGTATCCATTCTTTAAATATTTTTTCGGGTGTATTATGTGCTACCTCTTCAATATCCATGCCTCCTTCAGTACTATACATCACTACATTCATACCTTTTGCACGGTCTAATAAAATAGAAAGGTAAAACTCTTTTACAGGATTAGGGCCAGGATAATAAACATCTTGGGCAATTAATATCTTGCTCACTTTTTTACCTGCTGCGCCTGTTTGGATAGTAACTAATGTGCCACCTAATATGTTTTTAGCAATATTGGTGATGTCTTCAGCACTTTTGGCTACAGCAACTCCACGTTGTTCGGTTCCTTCAATTTTTCCCTTCCCACGTCCACCGGCGTGTATTTGGGCCTTCACTACAGCAAAATTATTGCCGGTTTGTGTCTTAATTTGTCGATAAGCTTCCTCAGCCGCCATTACGGTATCAACCGCAATACCCTCTTGGGTTGGAACATTGTATTTACTGAGTAATTCTTTTGCCTGGTACTCATGCAGATTCATAATGGTAGAATTTTTGCGAAGATAAGCTAAAGAGAAATGCAGATTAAATTCTTTATTTTAATTATTGTTGCAACATTAATTTATTTATATTTGTGAAATATCTATATTTATCTTTTGAAATTCATTATGAAATAAGCCATATTCAAAATTTGTATACCAAATGCAAATATGTATTGGTGAATTCCAAATGACACCATTAACAAACAAAAAAATATACACATGAAAAAAATCTTATTTGTGCTGTTAGGTTCAGCCATGATTGCAGGTTTGTCTTCTTTTGCTCCAGTGAAATCAGCTAAAGATGTAGTTACTTATTCTGTAAATGCAGAAAAAAGTAAAGTAGATTGGGTGGGTTCTAAAAAAAGCGATTACCATACTGGTTACTTCACTGTTAAAAGTGGCTCTGTACAAGTTGATGGTGGTAAATTAAAAGGTGGTGAATTTGTAATTGATTTGGCAAATGTAAAAGTAACCGATGGTGCTGGTGAAAAACTTGCTGGTCATTTAAAATCTCCTGATTTTTTTGATGTTGCTAAATTTAGTGAAGCTACATACAAAATTACCAGTGTTTCATATACTAGCGACAATAAAGCAAATATAACAGGTACATTAAGCCTTAAAGGTGTAAGCTTACCAGTAAGTTTGCAAGCTGCTATTAGAAGTGCTGACGCAAAAGATGGTTTTTTTGCTGAAGCTTTTGTAAGTCTTGATAGATCTTTATTTGGTGTTTCTTATGGAGCAGGTATGATTGCAAATGATGTTCAATTAGCGGTACATATTTTCGCAAAATAATTAACCAATCATATTGGGTGGTAGGGCTTTGTTGATTTTATTCACAAAGCCCTACTCATTTATAGGTACTTTTCTATTATTACTTGTTGATGATGCAGTAAATGACCATGAATTACAAAACCTATTGCGCTTGCTTTGGTTGTAAGACCATTCATTGTACCGATTTTATCTAATTGATCTTCAGTAAATGAGTGAATCATTTGACTGGTAGATAATCTTAAAGTTGCAAATTCCTCTTTTAGTGATGAGAATGTCCTGCTGCTTGCATTTGCTTCATACGCATAATCTTTTTCTTCAAAACCTGGTAATGAATTTTTATCGTTTCTGGCAATGCATAACATTCTATAGCTCATTATTCTTTCGGTATCAATTACATGTTGTAGAATATCTTTCAAATTCCATTTATTGGGGGCATAACTGTAGTTGGCTTTTTCTTCGGGTATGTTTATATAAAATTTTCCGATTGGATCAGCATAAATGGCAATAGCTTCTTGTAAATTATTGGCTTTTACTAAGTTGATGTACTTGTCAAAAAAATTGCTCATTATTTGCTTACTTTCTTATTTAATGTAGTTTCCTTTTTTACCGAGGAGTTAAATGCTGCTTTAAAATCATTAGCAAGCAACACTGCTTTATAGGCATTTACAATTCCTCCAGTTCTACTCAGTTGATTAAATGGATAGGGTTCAGGTTTTGGGCCTGGTTTATTGCAGCTCAAAAGTGTATCTGGTTTTGAAACAGTTTGCTCTATAATTCTCTTTGTTTCTATTGCCGTAAGCGAGGGGTAGTATGATCTTAATATTGCTGCCAAGCCTGTTACAATCGGACAAGCCATACTAGTACCTTTCAAATTACCATATTGATTTTTTCCAGGTAATGTTGAATATATTTTAACACCTGGTGCAAAAACGTCTACATTTTCTTTGCCATAATTGCTAAAGTCTGCAGCAATACTATTACCTATTTTCAAATCGCTACTGGCACCAACAGTAATAAAATTAGGTGCTCGCGATTTCCATTGAAGTAAATACGGATTTGGATAATTTTCCTCCACATCTACATCTTCTGATTCATTTCCAGATGCATGAACCAGCAATACATCTTTCAATTCTGCATATTTTACAGCACTATCTACCCATCTTTTTTCTGGTGAAAACGATTTGCCAAAACTCATATTTATTATTTTGGCACCATTATCTACCGCATAGCGTATTGCTAAGGCAATGTCTTTATCATATTCGTCACCATCTGGAACAACCCTCAGCATCATTACTTTTACATGGTCTGCAACCCCATCAATTCCTAATTGGTTGCTCCTTTCTGCTGCAATAATTCCTGTTACATGCGTACCATGCATTGATCCAGGTCCCATTACATCATTATTGCCATAAAATTTATCATTAATGTCATAATAGTTGTCGTGAATGATATCAGCTCTATAATTGAATGGTGCAATATCTTTAGCTTCAAAAGCTGTTTTCTTTCCTTCAATATATTCGTCCAGTTCTTTTAAAGTATTGGTATTTTTTTCATCGGCATCAATCCCCATCATTTTTATACAAGTAAGAAACCCGAGCTTGGCATCTTTGCCAGGTTTACTAATAGGGGTAAAACGTTCTAATTGCTCACTGGTATATTCTTCCTTACCCATCTCCAGCCTAATTATTTTGTCGTGTTTTTTTAATGCTTTCGCTGTGAGTTCAATGAACATTACATCCATTTGTTCATCTTGGGTAAAATTCATACCTGCTGCTGCTTTTTTCCAAATTACATAGGCTTCCTTTTCGTAATTACTCAGTTGAGTACTATCAAATGTTTTTGAGGCAAATAGTTCTTTCCATCGATGATAGATCCTTGATTTTTCATCAGATGCCTTATATATATTTTTTCCATCTTTACCACCTAAAAAATTCCAGCCATATATGTCATCAACGTATCCATTGTGATCATCGTCAATTCCATTTCCTGCTATTTCTTTAATATTATGCCAAAGATTTTTTTTGAGATCTTCATGTGCAGTATCCACTCCTGAATCTAATACTGCTACAACAATAGGCTGTGCTATTTTGTTTTTAGTAGATAAGTATTGGTAGGCTTTATTTAAACTGATACCATAAAATGAATCTTGTGTATAATCCATCAAATGCCAACCTTTAGGAACTTCAGATTGAGCGTTACTGGCAACAGTAAAAAGTATTGATAATAAAGAAGTTATAGCTAGTACACGAATCATTGTTTGTTTTTTTTCTTCAACTGCAAAATTGCAGAATCATTTGCATATTCTATGGCTAATTTATTTGTTTTAGTATATTCTTAGCATCCGTATAAGTTGATTCTCATAACGAAATGTTAAATAATTGACTGAAATATAGTTATTCAATTGTGTTTCTGTGTAAACTATAATTTCTCCATTTTTCTATGACTTGTTGCATGTCTTCAGGGATAGGTGTTTCAAAAAATACTTCTTCATTAGTTATTGGATGAATGAATCCCAATGTTTTTGCATGCAAGGCACATCTACAACATATTTCAAAGCAATTGTCTACAAACTGTTTATACTTTGTATAGATGGTGCCTTTTAATATCTTATCTCCTCCATATTCCCAATCGTTAAAAAGTGTATGTCCAATATGTTTCATATGCACCCTTATCTGATGGGTTCGTCCTGTTTCTAATACACATTCAGTAAGTGTTACATAATTAAATTTTTCTAATACTTTATAGTGGGTAATTGCATGTTTTCCGGTTTCTCCATCCGGATATGCATCAAACATTTTTCTAAAATGTTTATGTCGGGCAATATGTGCATTTACAGTGCCTTCTTCTGCTTCTACATTACCCCAAACAAGGGCTACGTATTTTCTTTTAACTGTATGATTGTAAAATTGCTTAGCTAAATGTGCTGCAGCCTCGCCCGTTTTCGCTACAACAATTAGCCCGGTTGTGTTTTTGTCGATTCGATGTACCAGACCAAATCTGGGCAGTTTTTCTTCATCAATAGAAGGATTTTGTTTCCTTAAATAATAAGCTACGCCATTTAATAGTGTACCACTGAAATTGCCTACCCCAGGGTGAACAACCATATTAGCGGGCTTATTAATCACCATTAATGCTTCATCTTCATATACAATATTCAGGGGGATATCTTCTTCTTTCAATATGGTATGGTCGGGATTAATAAGGCTCATCACTACAATTTCATCTCCTGGTTTAATCTTGTAATTACTTTTAATGGTCTTTCCATTCACAGTAAGAAATCCAGCATCTATGCCCTGTTGTATTTTATTGCGTGTTGAGCCCTCCATGTGCATTTGTACCCATTTATCTATTCTAAATGGTTCTTGCCCCCGGTCAACAACAAATGTTTTTCGCTCATAAATATTTTCCGACTGTTCTTCGGATAGTAATTCTGTATCTACCTGCATCCTGCAAAAGTATTGTATTTTTGGACCATGCAACAATCTGTATATTTTGAAGATTTAGGTGTAAAACCGTATAAAGAAGTTTGGGACTATCAAGAACTTCTTTTAAAAAAAGCAACTGATATTAAAGGAATGCTCCGCAATATGCCCGAAAATGAACAGCCTAGCCCATCTTTGAATACCACCAATCACTTGATTTTTGTTGAACATCCCCCTGTTTATACCCTTGGTAAAAACGGTAAAGAATCCCATGTATTAATTTCGGAAGCTGAAAGGCTAGAAAAAGGAATTGAATATTTTCATATTAATAGAGGGGGGGATATTACATTTCACGGACCGCAACAAATTGTAGGATACCCGATTTTAGACCTTGAAAAGTTTAAAACAGATTTAGGATGGTATTTACGTTCTTTAGAGGAAGTGATTATATTAACGATGGCTAATTATGGATTGAAAGGAGAAAGAAGTGCCGGCGAAACTGGAGTTTGGTTAGATGCATCCATTAAAGGGAAAGAACGAAAAATTTGCGCAATGGGTATTAAATGTAGTAGATGGATTACCATGCATGGTTTTGCCTTTAATGTCAATACAAACTTAAATTACTTCAGCCATATTGTACCTTGTGGTATTGAAAACAAACAAGTTGCTTCTTTGGAAAATGAATTGGGACGTGCTATTCCTCTTGAAGAAGTTAAATTATTCTTGAAGCATAACTTTGAAAAGGTTTTCAATTGTAAATTGATCAACAGCTAATTTTCTCCTATATAAAATCGGCTGCGTTCAATTAATTTTCCGTTTTCAAAAAGCTCATATTTGTAATAGCCTACACGATAAAAATTCCCTTTTTCAAGTATTAATTTCGTATCGGTTATTTTGCCGGTTTCATATAAAACCGAATGATCATTGTCGAATATGATTAATTTATATTGGTAGATTTTTGCTTGTGGTAGAGAAATCACCAAATATCCACCCCTTTCTGTATAAACATGTGTGGAGTTGCTTTTAGATTCGTCTGCTAAAAATAGATCAATGTCGTCATCCCCCCAGTTGGTTATAGCAGCATTTGAACGAGTATTTTTTTCATTCAATAATTTTTTATCCTTGATGATTGCTTTTCCAACCCCAACAACATCCGAAAAAAAATAATTTCCCCCATTTAGGGCATAAAAAATTTTATAATAAATCCTGCCACTCAGGGGTGCCATATAATCTATATAGCTATTTTCTTCCAATTCTGGTGTTTTTGCAGAAAGAATGGTAGTAAAATTTTTTAAACTATCTGTTGATCTTTGAATTGATAATTGCACACAGTTTTTATGGGGATTTAACCAACTGATTTTATTCCTATTAGCGTTTAGTTCAATAACCGAAAATTGTGGAAGATACTTTTGGGAAAGTATCCCTGAACAAAAAAATAGCTGAAAAAAAATATAGGTAAAAATGCTTCTTTGCATACAATTATAATTATTTACTTTTCATACACGTTTTAGCCATAAAAGTATCAACGTTGCAATTTAGCTTTTAATATGTTTCATTTGGTGCTAAAATATATTGCCTGCCCATTAAAATTGTAACAACCCATTTGTCAGCGACCGATTACCTTGAAGCCCACCACTATGAATAACCAATACTTTTGCTCCTTCACTAAAATAACCAGTTTGTAGGAGCATAGATACTCCAAATAAGAGTTTTCCGGTATATACTATGTCAGTTGGAATGTTTTCTTTTTCCCATAGGATATTCATAAAATCAATTAATTCGTTAGAATGTTTAGCGTAACCTCCAAAATGAAATTGATGTTGTATGTTATATCGCTTGTTTTGCTCATCTTTGCTAAGTAATTCATTGATCTCCGCTGTTATTGAAAAATTATTTTTCAAGGCACTTATCCCCGTAACTAGTTGATTATTGCTACTTTTTTTGATTAAACCTGCTATCATAGTACCTGTTCCTACTGCACAACAAATATCAGTATAAGTGCTACTGTCGATGGTATCTAAAATTGTAGCGGCTCCCAGTGCTCCATTTATTCCATATCCACCCTCATTAATCCAATACCATGCCGAATCACTCATTTTTTGTTGAATCATTTTCTTATCTTTAAAATCACTCCTTGAAACATATATAAGTTGCATGCCATAAGATGTGGCTTCTTTTAATGTGTCGGATAAATTTGGCGACTCTTCACCTCTAATAATACCTACTGCTTGCAATTTTTGTTGTTTACATGCAAATGCCAATGCAACAATATGGTTTGAATATGCCCCTCCAAAACTTGCTATCGTGCTTTTCTGTTGAAGCAAGGCTTCTTCAAGATAATACCTTAATTTAAACCATTTATTACCACTAACTATAGGATGGAGCTGGTCTAATCTTAACAAATTGGTGGTAATATTATTGGTAGACAAGCTTTTTATAGGCTGAAGCGGGATATTTTTAATAGATGAAAGCATTGATTTGATGAGTATAGTGAAATATTAAGTTAATTTCGCACCCCGTAAAAATACAATTTGAAATTTGCATTAATCTATGTTTGCATATCAACTGTAAATAATCATAGGCTATTGCTTTTTTAATATTAATAGTAAAATATAAATATACATGAAACCAACTCTTGTGATTTTAGCTGCCGGTATGGCAAGTAGGTATGGAAGTATGAAACAAATTCAGTCTTTTGGACCTGCTGGAGAAACGATAATGGATTACTCTATATATGATGCAATTCAAGCTGGTTTTGGGAAAGTGGTATTTATCATCAGGGAAGAGTTTTCTGATCAATTTAAAGCAATTTTTGAACCCAAGCTAAAAGGAAGAATACAAACTGAATATGTTTACCAACATTTGTTATCCTTTACTGACGGATTTGATGTACCTGCTGACCGTGTAAAACCCTGGGGTACAGCTCATGCAGTATTATGCTGCAAGGGGGTAGTTAACGAGCCTTTTTCAGTGATTAATGCAGATGATTATTACGGGAGAGATGCTTTTGTGAAAGCAGTAGATTTTTTAACTACTGCTTGTAATAATGAAACCTATGCTTTGGTAGGTTATGAATTGCAAAAAACGTTGAGTGAAAATGGAAGCGTAAGCAGAGGGGTTTGTTCTGCGGATGAAGTGCAGAATTTGACAAGTATAGTCGAGCGAACTAAAATTTATAGAAAAGAAGATGGCGTTGTGTTTGAAGATGAGTCAGGCATACATCCACTTTCTCAAGATAGTTTGGTGAGTATGAATTATTTCTGTTTCGCACCTGGATTTATAAACTTATGCGAAACATTATTTAAAGAATTTTTACAGAAAAGCGCGTTAGATTTAAAGTCGGAGTTTTTTATTCCTTTAGTAGCAAACGAATTTATTCAATCTGGTAAAGGCGTCTTAAAAGTATTGCCTACAAGTGCTCAATGGTTTGGGGTAACCTATAAGGAAGATGCCCCTGGTGTTCAAGCCTCTATTAATCAGTTGATTGAACAAGGAGAATATCCAAGCTCTTTGTGGGCATAAATTAAAATCGGTCAATAGAATTCAATGCTTCTATTGACCGATTTACTAATTTGTATTTTATTGTTCTATTAGCGAACTATTTACCATAAGCTTTTACGTAGTAAACGTATTCTTCTAGCTTTTTAATTTGTGATTTTCTTTCTACACCTTTTAGGTAAGATTTAGTTGGCAATTTTAATTTTGCGAAAGCAGTATCATTTTTTTTGATTTCTTCTACTAATGCATAAATATTGGTTGATTTAACTGCAAAAGCTACACCTTCCGCCTGCGCTTGTTTAGTACTTAAAATACCAATTACTTCTCCATTTTTATTAAAAACAGGCCCACCTGAATTTCCCGGATTAGCACTAATTTGAATTTGGTAGGAGATAGGGTCTCCATTGTAACCGGTTTTTGCACTTAAGTATCCCATGCCATAAACAATATCGTTTCTAGGGTATCCAAGCGTGAAAATTTCCTCTCCTAAGTCGGCATTGTTTTTTTGAATTTGGTAAGGGATGCTTTTCTGTGGGGCATAATCCACATCATTAATTTTAAGTATCGCCAAATCTTTTTCATGATTCAAATGAACTATAGATGCATTAAACTCTTTGCCCTTGCTGTTTACAACTATAGCACCGGTGCCTCTTAAAATGTGTGCATTAGTTATAATAAAGCCTTTTGTATCAATTAAAAAGCCCGATCCCCCACTTAATAAGCGGGCATTTAAAGGGATTTTACTTTTTACTTCATTAATGATTGAACCTTGGTAAAGTTGACTTTTTTTAACTGCTTCTAAGTCTTTTCCCAATTGTTCTAATTTAGGATCTGTTACAGCAGAAGAAAAATATACAGCCAAACCGCTAATAAATAAAGCAATCACCCCACCTACAGATGCTGCAATGGCAGTAACTTTTTTGTATTTATTCCAAAATTGAATTACTTTCCCTTTTGTACTTAATTCACCCCCTTCATTTAAATCGCCGCGTTCCAATAAATTACGATGAACCTTTTTTAAGGTTTGTTTGATGTTGGTATGCGCAACATAATAATCCATTTGATGAAGGAACATGCTATGTTCTACCACCATCTGGTCTATTTCAGGTGTGTTTTTTCGAAGCGTTTCAAAATAGATTCGCTCTTCATTGCCCATCTCTCCGTTTAGGTAGCGCTCAATAGTTTCTAATAATAAAATATCGTCCATAATAATTACTCCCCAATGTTATATTGCGAAAAAAACAATTTTTTTAGCCGCATCAAACATTTATACTTCTGATTTTTGGCATTGTCTGCATTTGTATAGCCAAACTCTTCAGCCAATGCCGACATGTCCATTTTTTTTAAATAATATCCTTCTAACAAACTTTTGCAGGGTTCTCCAAGACTGTTCAATGCCCTATCCATTATTGCGAACTCTGCATTTCTTTTTTCATGTGTTTCTAAATCGGTTTCTACTGCAACAGTTTCCTCAATTGCATCTAGTTGCCTGGTATACTTACCTAGTTGCTGTAACCTTTTTAGCCAAAGTCTTCTGCAAATAGAATACACATAAGTTTTAATTTGGCAAGTCAATACGAATGAATCAGTTTGTGCTTTTTCGTAAAGCGCTATCATCGCTTCTTGAAAAACATCCCTGGCTTCATCATAAGTTCCATTGTTGTTTATAATAAACGACTGAACCATATTAAAATTATCTTTATATATGGTTTCAATGGCCCTTGAATCATTATTAGCCAATCCTATCAATAATGCTTGTTCGTTTGAATCGCCTTTCACTATCCGTCTATTTAATACAGTAAGGGGCATAAAAGTAACCCAAAAAGCAACTAAAAATATTTTTTATAAAAAAATGATAAACCTGGGTTACCTTTTATATCATTGGTGTATTAATATTAAATCATTCAAAAATTAAACCCTTAAAAATGAAAAAATTATTATTCGTTTTAGCGTTAGGCGCTTTCGTAGCTTGTAAGTCTGGTGAAAACACAGAAGTTAAAGCTGATTCTACTGCAACTGTTGATACTGCTGCTGTAAAAGTTGATTCTACTGCAACTGTTGATACTGCTGCTGCAAAAGTTGATTCTGCTGCTAAGAAGTAATTTTTCTAAAACTACTGGTGTGATAGTCGTAATGTGAATCCCTGCTTGCGGATAGAACAGTAGAATAAATCTTTTCATATGGCAAGCAATCGTTAGAAGCCGCTCCGTTTCCACGGAGGGGCTTATTTTTTATAGGATGTATGAAAGCCTTTTGTTTATAATTAAGTCTTCTCTAAAAAAACATGGTTTTTTCAATTACATGTTTTATATTTGACTTTATGCAAACAAAAATGAGCAATTGGTTTTATTTTTTCTTTTACTTCTTCTTTGGAAGAAGTAACCGGGTCTTGTTTGCAAAAGCTTAATACTTTTAAAAAATAAAAATAAGGTCCCGGTTTTAAACCGGGATTTTTTTTAAATATACCAGCCTGAAAATGGGTTTTAAGTATGACGATAAAAAAAATAAATATTGTTAAAGGAGAAGTGGGAAATCCTGAAGGTATCTGTATCCAAGGGTATGAAGGAAGTTTTCATCAGGTAGCTGCAAGGAAATTTTTCGGAAAATCTGTACAAGTAATCCCTTGCGCTTCATTTCGGGATTTAATTAAAATAGCCGCACATGCACAACAATCCGCAGGTGCAGTAATGGCTATTGAAAACTCAATTGCAGGAAGCATATTGCCTAATTATAATTTATTACAAAAATCAAGTTTAAAAGTTATTGGAGAAGTCTATTTGTCTATAAGTCAAAATTTATTGGTGAATAAAGGCATTCAACTCTCCGATATAAAAGAAGTACATAGCCATCCGATGGCAATTTTACAATGCTTAGATTTTTTAGAGCAGCACAATTGGAAATTAATTGAAACAGAGGATACTGCACTTAGCGCCAAATATTTGCAACAACACAAAAGCAAGCATATTGCTGCTATTGCCAGTAAATTAGCAGCAGAATTATTTAATTTAGACATCATTGGTCCTGATATCCAAACACAAAAAACAAATATTACTCGTTTTTTAGTGCTAAAAAGACAAGAAGACGTTGTTGAAGTAGCTGATGCAGATAAAGCCTCTCTATATTTTCAAACCGATCATTCAAAAGGAATTCTCGCAAAGGTATTAACAGCTATCGCTAAAGGTAATGTCAATCTCAGTAAATTACAAAGTATGCCAATACCAGGCAGCAATTTCAATTATGGGTTTTATGCCGATCTTGAATTTGAACAAATGAAGCAATTGAATGCAGTACTTAAATCTATTGAATCGTTAACGAATAGTGTAAAGCTTTTTGGTGTATATAAAAAAGGAAAATTAATAAAAGGATAAGCTATGCAGATGGAAAAAGCAAAAAGATTGTCTGGGATAGGTGAGTATTATTTCTCTCAAAAACTACGTGAAATTGCTGTACTCAATCAACAGGGTAAAAACATTATTAATTTAGGTATCGGTAGCCCCGATTTGCCACCACACCCTTCTGTGATCGAAGTCCTTCAACAAGAAGCGGCTAAGCCCAACGTGCATGCTTATCAATCATACAACGGTTCGCCAATATTACGAGCTGCAATTGCCAACTGGTATAATAAATGGTACGGTGTTAGTTTGGATCCCGATTCAGAAGTTCTCCCATTAATTGGCAGTAAAGAAGGTATCATGCATATCTGCATGACTTATTTAAATGAAGGAGATCAGGTTTTAATTCCCAATCCGGGTTATCCTACCTATACCAGTGCCGTTAAGCTTGCCGGTGGTATGCCCATATATTTCGACTTATCTGATGCCAATAATTGGGAGCCTGATTTTAACGAGTTAGAAAAATTGGATTTATCGAGAGTGAAAATAATGTGGGTAAACTATCCACAAATGCCTACAGGAAAGCTGCCTTCAGATGACCTATTTCCTCAACTGGTAGCATTTGGAAAAAAGCACCAAATATTAATCTGTCACGATAATCCATATAGTTTTATTTTAAATGATCATCCGAAAAGTTTATTGAGTGTGCCCGGTGCTAAAGATGTGGTGATAGAACTTAATTCATTAAGCAAAAGCCAAAATATGGCAGGTTGGAGGGTTGGAATGTTATGTGGTGCAAAAGAACGCATAGCCGAAATTTTGACTTTTAAAAGCAATATGGATAGTGGAATGTTTTTGCCTATGCAACTGGCTGCTGCTAAAGCATTAGAATTAGGCAAAGATTGGTATGATTCTGTAAACGCTGTTTATAGTGCTAGAAGGGAAAAAGTATTTAGTTTGTTAGATACGCTCCATTGTTTGTATTCAAAAGAACAAGTAGGGATGTTCGTATGGGCTAAGATACCTGATGGCATTAAAGATGGCTATGAGTTAAGTGACAGGGTACTGTATAATAATAATGTTTTTATTACTCCAGGTGGGATTTTTGGAAGTGCAGGTAATAATTACATACGGGTTAGTTTATGTGGCAGTATTGAAAAATTTGATGAAGCTATTGAAAGACTTAAACATTAGATGGTAATGACGCATTAAATGCGTATTAATAAAAAAATTATGACAATTGCTGTAGTAGGTATAGGCTTAATAGGAGGGTCAATGGCATTGGCATTGAAAGAGCATGGATTGGTGCGAAGAGTAATTGGGGTAGAAGCCAATTCAGTTCATGCGCATCAGGCTATTTCCTTAGGATTAGTAGATGAATGTGCCACATTAGAAAAAGCAGTTAAAGAGGCCGATATTATATTATTAGCCACTCCAATTGGTGTAGCCCAACAGCTTTTACCAATTATTCTAGACCATGTAGACAAACAAGTGGTTTTTGATGTGGGTTCCACCAAACATTCAATTTGCGAAACAATTGCCAAGCACCCAAATAGAAAGCGTTTTGTTGCTTCACATCCAATGTGGGGTACTGAAAATAGTGGGCCTACCGCTGCCGTTAAAAATGCTTTCGTCAATAAAGCTACAGTTATTTGTAGTAAAGAAGAAAGTGCTGTTGATGCAGTTGCATTGGTTGAAAAGATTTATGGCATATTGCAAATGCATATTTTATATATGGACGCAGCCGCACATGATATGCATGTGGCTTATGTGAGCCATATTTCTCATATAACTTCTTTTGCATTGGCTAATACCGTATTAGAAAAAGAGCGAGAAGAAGATGCCATATTTGAATTGGCAAGTGGTGGATTTGAAAGTACGGTAAGATTGGCAAAAAGTAATGCTGCTATGTGGGTACCTATTTTTATGCAAAATAGAGATAATGTGTTAGATGTTCTGAATGAACATATTGCACAATTGAAAAAGTTCAAGGCCTGTTTAGAAAAGGAAAACTTTGATTATCTACAGGAATTGATTGAAAATGCGAACGGAATTAGAAGAATATTGAAAAATTAACCATAATTAGCAATTGGTTAGAAACAAGGAAAACAGGTATATATGTAACAATATTTTTATGAATTGTAGGCTCACGAAATTTGGTAAGTATCATTTCAATGGATAATCAGCGCGTTGATTATGGCCCTTTTTGTTAATAAATATTAGTTAAATATGTTACTTGATTGAAAAAAAACAGCAAAACTCTATATATAGAGTACCTTTGCGCAAATTTTATAGTAAATGATGACATTTGAAGGGTTGGGAATTGATGAGAGATTGATTCGAGCAACCACAGAGTTGGGGTATGTGAACCCAACCGCAATACAAGAACAAGCGATACCGGTATTATTAAGCGGTACAAAAGATTTCATTGGTTTGGCGCAAACTGGAACAGGAAAAACAGCAGCTTTTGGTTTACCATTGTTGCACATTATTGATGCAGCTGAAAAATATCCGCAGGCATTAGTAGTTTGTCCTACTCGTGAATTATGTCTGCAAATCGTTAAAGAAGTGGAACTCTTTAAAAAATACATGACTGGAGTGTCTGTAGTAGCTGTTTATGGAGGTTCCTCCATTGGTTTACAAATTCGCGATTTGAAAAGAGGTGTTCAGATTATTGTGGCTACACCAGGCAGATTAATTGATTTAATTGAGCGCAAAGCCATCAATCTTGAGCAAATTAAGTATGTAGTTTTAGATGAAGCCGATGAAATGCTGAATATGGGCTTTCAAGATGATATTGAATTTATCTTGAAGAACACGCCTCAACGAGAAAGTACGTGGTTGTTTAGTGCTACTATGCCGCCTGAAATTCGTAAGGTTAGTAAACGCTACATGAATGAGCCCAAAGAAGTTACAGTAGGTAAAGTAAATATGGCCAATAAAAGCATTGACCATCAATATTATTTAACTACAGCTCAACATCGTTACGAAACGCTTAAACGAATCATCGATTTTAATCCGGGTATTTATGGTATCATTTTTACCAGAACTAAAGTAGATGCGCAAGATATTTCTGAAAAATTAACCAGAGAAGGATACGATATTGATGCATTACATGGAGATCTTACGCAGTTTCAGCGAGATAAAGTAATGGGGCAGTTTAGAGACAAAAGTTTGCAATTATTAATCGCAACAGATGTAGCTGCAAGAGGAATCGACGTGCAAGGAATTACCCATGTAATCAACTACGAATTACCTGATGATGTTGAAGTCTATACCCATAGAAGCGGAAGAACGGGCCGTGCTGGAAACCAAGGAATTTGTATTTCTATTATCCATGCAAAAGAAGCGTATAAGCTAAAACAAATTGAGCGAATCAATAATTCTCAGTTTCATAAATTAGATATTCCTTCTGGAAAAGATGTTTGCCGCAAGCAATTCTTTCACTTTATGGATAAATTGTTGAGCACCGATATTAGCCATGGCGATTATGAAACATACGTTCCGATGTTGGCAGAGAAGTTTGCAGAAGTAAGTAAGGAAGATGTATTGAAAAGAGTTGCAGCAATGGAGTTCGATCGATTTTTAAAGTACTATGAAAATGCAGAAGATTTAAATCTTCGCGATAAAGGTAGAAGAGATGCTTCAGACAGAAATGATAGAGGTAGATCAAGAGATAGAGACAACGGTAGAGATGCTGTGCGAGGTGACAATAGAAAAGAATACCGGTCGGGTAGTGGTGGTGGACATAGTCGCTTATTTGTAAATCTCGGTACTAAAGACGGCTTCTTCAAAGCCAGTTTTTTACAGTATATTCTGGATATGAGCGACCTAAAGAAAGAAGTGTTGGGTAGAATTGACATGAAAGATATGAATAGCTGGATTGAGATTGACAAGGGTGCTGCGCAACAAATGATTCGTTCTTTAGATGGTAAAAACTATAAAGGAAGAAGAATTAGAATGAATGATGCAGACAATGGCGGTGGACGGCGATAGATTAGAAATTAAAAAGTAAAAATGATAATGGGAAAGTAAAATACCCACCATTTTTTAAGATTTTTATAGGTATTGGAAATTAAAGATTAAAACAAAAGTTATGGAACAGACCTCTCATCAAGCAATAAACATTAATCAATTGCTTACCAAACGACCGCTAATTATTTCAGGTCCTTGCAGTGCAGAAACTGAAGAACAAGTTATGCAAACTGCTACTCAACTTGCAGCTACTGGTAAAGTAGATATTTTGCGCGCAGGTATTTGGAAACCAAGAACCCGTCCGGGAAGTTTTGAAGGGGTTGGAACTAAAGGTTTGCCTTGGCTTCAACAAGCTCGTAAAGCTACTGGCCTTCCTGTAGCAGTAGAAGTGGCTACCGCAAAACAAGTGGAAGATGCTTTGCATTTTGGGGTTGATGTGTTGTGGATTGGTGCCCGTACCACCGTAAATCCTTTTAGCGTACAAGATGTTGCTGATGCGTTAAAAGGGGTTGATGTTCCTGTTTTAATTAAAAATCCAATTAATCCAGATTTAGAATTATGGATTGGTGCAGTAGAGCGTGTTGCAAAATCAGGAATTAAAAACATTGGATTAATACACCGTGGATTTAGTTCTTATGGTAATACCGAATACCGAAATGCACCTATGTGGCACTTAGCCATTGAAATGAAACGTCGTAATCCAGAATTGTTAATGATTAATGACCCTTCTCATATTTGTGGCCGTAGAGATATTTTATTAGATGTTGCACAAAAAGCCATCGATCTTGATTTTGATGGATTAATCATAGAAAGTCATGTTGATCCTGATATGGCTTGGAGCGATGCTAAACAACAAGTAACACCTGAAAAATTAGGCCAAATGATTGGCGCTATTAAATGGAGAATGGAAGATGTTAATTCTGAAGAAGTGCATGCTAATATGGATAAAATGCGCGCGCAGATTAATCATTTAGATGATGAGTTAATGCAATTGTTGGGACAAAGAATGAAAGTTGCTCAACAAATTGGTCAATACAAAAAAGACAATAATATTACCATTTTGCAAACCAATCGTTGGAATGAGATATTGGAAAGAGCCATTGCAAATGGTGCTAAATTGGGATTATCGGAAGAATTTATTACCAAGTATTTAGATACTGTTCATATGGAAAGTATCAATATACAGAATAACGTGATGAACTCGTAATATGCAGAAGAAGACTATTTCTTTTTCCAGTAAACAAACTGCTTTTTATTTTGATGCTGATTTTTCTTATCTGGAAAAGTTGGTGTCTAAAGAAAAAGCAGTAATTGTTACTGATGAAAATGTATTTGCAGCCCATAAGAAAAAATTAAAAGACTGGAACACCATCATTTTAAAACCTGGCGAACAATATAAAGTTCAACAAACAGTAGATGTGGTAATTGACCAACTTATTGCTATGGGTGCCGATAGGCAAACCATATTGGTAGGGATGGGTGGTGGTGTAATTACTGATATTACCGGTTATGTTGCCGGTATTTATATGCGTGGAATTGAAGTGGGTTTTATCCCAACTTCCATTCTAGCAATGGTAGATGCTGCTATAGGTGGTAAAAATGGGATAGATGTAGGCGTTTATAAAAATATGGTGGGACTCATTCGTCAACCCTCATTTTTATTGTACGATTATACTTTATTGAAAACGTTACCATTGGCAGAATGGCAAAATGGGTTTGCAGAAATTATTAAACACGCCTGTATTAAAGATGCAGCGATGTTTACTGAATTAGCAACCAATAATATAGCTAAATACAAAAAAGACCATACGTTGTTGGCAAAACTCATCCAAAGAAATGCTTTGATTAAAATTAAAGTAGTGGTAAATGATGAGTTTGAAAAGGGGGAAAGAAAACTATTGAATTTTGGCCATACATTAGGTCATGCCATAGAAAATATGTATGAACTGAGCCATGGACATGCAATTAGTATTGGGATGGCTTATGCCGCTATAATGTCGGAACAACTTAAATTTTTTACCGGTACCAGTGAAGTGGTGAAATTGTTGGATAAATATGGTTTGCCAACGATTGTTGAGTTTGATACCAAAAAAGCCTTTAATGTATTGTTGAAGGATAAGAAAAAAGAAAATGTTTCCATAAACTATATTTTGTTAGACAAAATAGGGAAAGGCGTAATTCAGCCATTATTATTGGTTCAGTTACAAGAAATATTTAAACAGTTTAAAAAACAATTGGCTTAACAAGTTATGAAAGTTGTTATTCATCCGTCTGAAATAAAAGGTAATATTCGTGCTGCTGCAGGTAAAAGTAGTATGCAGCGTGCATGTGCTGCTGCATTGTTGAAAAGTGGTACTACTCGTATTATTAATCCTGGAAAAAGTAATGATGATTTAGCAGCGATAGATGTAATTCAGAAATTAGGAGCAACAATTGAATATGATCCTTTAACAGGCGATTTATTAATTTCATCAAATGGCGTTCAACCTGTTTCAGCTGAAATGAATTGTGGAGAAAGTGGATTAGGGATAAGGATGTTCACACCATTGGCAGCATTGAGTTCAACGTCATTAACAATCAACGGAGCTGGAAGTTTATTAACCAGACCGATGCATTTTTTTGATGAAGTTTTTCCTCAATTGGGCGTTAGTATTCATTCGAATGAAGGTAAACTACCCTTACAAATTCAAGGGCCATTGAAGCCGGCAAATATTGACATTGATGGATCATTGAGTTCACAGTTTTTAACCGGATTATTAATGGCTTATGGTGCAAGTGGCACTAACGATGCAGTGATACGCGTGGAAGAATTGAAAAGTAAACCATATATAGATCTTACGCTTCAAGTGATGAAGCATTTTGGTTGGGAAGTAGTGCATGAAAATTATGAAGAATTTAAGTTTACTAGTTCGCAACAAATTTCTACTACTGTCTCTTTAACTTATGAAGTAGAGGGCGATTGGAGTGGAGCCGCTTTTTTATTAGTAGCCGGCGCAATTGCGGGAAATATTGTGGTAGAAGGGTTGGATGTTTTTTCTACTCAGGCCGATAAAGCTATTTTGCAAGCTTTGAGTGATTCGGGTTGTGCTTTATCTATACAAGATAAAAGGATCGAAGTAGGCCCCTTGCCATTGAAAGCATTTCATTTTAATGCAACCGACTGTCCCGATTTATTTCCTCCATTAGTAGCTTTAGCAGCTTACTGTGAAGGAACCACTGTTATTGAAGGAGTAAGTAGGTTAGCGCACAAAGAAAGTAATAGAGGATTAACTTTGCAGGAAGAATTCGGTAAATTAGGCGTTGATATTCAATTACAGGATGATATAATGACCGTGAAAGGAGTAGCAGGTGGAGCAGTAAAAGGAGCAACTGTTCATTCAAGGCACGATCATAGAATTGCGATGGCATGTGCTGTAGCGGCCTTAAAAGCGAGCAGTTCGGTAGAGATAGAGGATGCTGATGCCATCAACAAATCATACCCTAATTTTTATGAGCACTTAGAAAAGTTGGGTGTATTAAAGTCATCAACTCATCAATAAATAAGTTCAATCTAATTTCAATTCGTAATATAACAGTTAAACAATCATGAATTCACTTGGTCAACTATTTAGGATACATATTTTTGGAGAATCTCATGGAGAAAGTGTGGGTATTGTAATAGACGGTTGTCCGGCTGGTTTGACAATTGAAGTAGCTGATTTTTTAGAAGATATTGAAAGACGAAAGGGCGGTGTGCAAAAAGGTACTACCCCTCGACAGGAAACAGATATGCCGATTTTCAAAAGTGGCATATTCAATGGTAAAACAACCGGCGCTCCCATTACCATATTATTTGAGAATAACAATACCAGAAGTGGTGATTATGAAAAACATCGAGCGGTTCCAAGACCCGGACATGCCGATTTTACTGCTCACGTAAAATATGGAGGTAACGAGGATTTCAGAGGCGGCGGTCATTTTAGTGGAAGGTTAACGGTAGTGTTAGTAGCTGCAGGGGTGATTGCTAAAAAATTGTTGAATATTGCTGGAATAAAAATTGTTGCAACCATCAAAGAAATTGGTGGTGAAAAAGATATAGAAAAAGGATTGCAAAAAGCTATCGATGCAAAAGATAGTATTGGCGGAATAGTAGAGTGCAGTACGGTGGGTTTGCCTATTGGGTTAGGTGAACATTTTTTTGATTCAGTAGAATCAGTAATTAGTAGAGCAGTATTTGCTATACCTGCAGTACGTGGAATTGAATTTGGTACCGGATTCGCATCTGCTCAAATGTTTGGGGTAGACCATAATGATGCGATAGAAGATGCAAGTGGCAAAACAATTACCAACCATGCAGGAGGAATAGTTGGGGGGATCACCAATGGAAACGAGCTTTTATACAGAATAGCTATAAAACCAACATCATCAACACCTAAAGAACAGGTTTCGTGGAATTGGGAAACCAATCAAAAAGAAGCCTTTTCAGTAAAAGGACGTCATGATTTATGTATTGCTTTAAGAGTTCCTGTAATTTTAGAGGCAGTTACCGCAATAATTCTTACCGATTTGATGTTATTAGAACAGCGCCTAAAGCGTATTATTTAAAATGATTGCATACAATTAGCCTTAATTTGAAGTTTAATACCCCCAAATTAAAAAAATAACCAATTGTTTGTGGTTTAAAAAAAACACTAAAAAAATGAATTCAGATTATATATACCACATAACTACAAAGGCAGCATGGGATGAAGCTACAGCAAAGGGGCAATATGAAGCACCTACATTAGCCAGTGAAGGATTTATGCATTGTAGTACGGAAGACCAAGTTGCTGGCGTATTAGAAAGGTATTACAAAGGCCATACTGGCTTGGTCAAACTTAAAATTGAAAAAGAAAAAGTAGAGCGGCCACTTGTTTTTGAGTTGGCAGGATCAATTAATGAGGTATTTCCTCATATTCATGGTGCATTAAATTTAAATGCAGTGGTAGAAGTTGCTATAATTGATTAATTTATATTTTATTTAATAGTAATATTTATTTCTAAAAGGCACTAATTAATTAAATTCTAATTAATTAGTGCTTTTTTATTTACCCAGTCGGCTTGATTTATTTTGTTGGCATGGTAGTTGAAAACTGTAAACTGAGTGGTATATCCAACAATTCTTTAAAATAAACCTTATATATATAGGAATGAGGTATACGAGTAGATTGGTAAATTATATAAAAATATTATATGAAAAAATGCACTTTACTAATTATATCTATTTGGTTCATGAATGCAATCACTGCGCAATCTTCGACTGTGCAAAAAATGGTTAGTAATGACTCAATTATTAATAGAAAAGACTCTGTGATGATTTTGCCAGACTTTTTTGATATTAATGATTCCTATGACTCTATTCAGTTTACGGGCAAAAAAATAATGGGAATTGCTAGTTTTTATAGTTATAACCTAGATGGAACGCTGACTTCAACTGGGGAAAGGTACCGGAATAATAAGCTAACAGGGGCCAGTAATAACTTAAAATTGAATACCTGGGTGCGAGTAACTAATATGAAAAACTGCAAAACTGTCATAGTTAGAATAAATGATAGGATGCATCCACGGATGAAAAAGAAGGGTAGAGTGATCGATTTAAGCCGTTTAGCGGCCAAAAAACTTGATTTTATGGTGGATGGATTGACAAAAGTGATGTTGGAGGTAATTCTTCCCCCACAAAAACTTTAAAATTGTTGAAAAGATAAAGTTATCTTAATTTTATAAAATCAATTTCAAGCTGTATTTTTGTTGGAACTTATAAAAAACTGTTTATGAAGAAATTTTTGTTTTCTTTAATGCTTTTTGCCTTTGCAGCAAATTCTTTTGCGCAAGCTCCGAAAAGTTATAAAAAAAATCCAAGTCTTGGATTGTCATTTTTCTTAAATGACATGAACACTGCTGAGAAGATTAGCAAATCATCTCTTTCGGATATATTGTCGAAGCAGCAATGGACTAAAATCCAAGAAATGACTCCAGGTTTGACTCTTCAATATCTTGATGGGTTAACAGAAAATATTGACTTTGCTGGTAGTTTGGGTGGTACTTATACTAAGTATGCATTCTATCCAAAATCAGGCATTGCTCCATCTGTTAATGCTAAATTATTGGTTGAAGCTGATGCGAATATCAATGTTAAGTTATTAACTGATAAACATGTGTTGGTTCCCTACCTTACACTAGGTGTTGGAGCTTCTATGTATGGAGGTACCTATTTTGCTGCTCAGGGAAATACCGGTATGGGTTTACAAGTTTCTTTGGGAGAAGGAACAATGTTAAATACTCAATTCTTGTACCGTCCAGCAGTTTCAGTTTTAGCAGTTAACCATATTGCTTATTCTGTTGGTATTGCATCTCCTTTAAAAGAGAGAAAAGCACCTGTATTGGTAACGCCACCACCACCACCACCTCCTGTTGAAAAAGATACAGATGGTGATGGTATTTTAGATAAAGATGACAAATGCCCTACTGTTGCAGGTACTCCTAAATACCAAGGCTGTCCTATTCCAGATACCGATGGTGATGGAATTAATGACGAGCAAGATAAGTGCCCTACTGTAAAAGGTATTGCTAAATATCAAGGTTGCCCTATCCCAGATACTGATGGCGATGGTGTTAATGATGAAGAAGATAAATGCCCTACTGTAGCTGGTGTAGCTCGTTTACAAGGTTGCCCTGTTCCAGATACTGATGGTGACGGTGTTAACGACGAAGAAGATAAATGCCCTACTGTAAAAGGAAGTGCAGCTAATTTTGGTTGTCCAGAATTAAAAGAGAAATATAATTTCAGTTACGACAAGGTTAAATTCATTACCGGAAGTGCTATTTTGACTAAACCTTCTAAAGTAGAATTGAATAAAGTAGTTCTTGCTTTAAACGAAAATCCTACTTTAAAAGTAAAAATTGAAGGTCATACCGATAATACTGGTACTGATAAAATAAATATTCCGCTTGCAATTAAGCGTGCCAATTCAGTAAAAACATATTTCCTTAGCAAGAAAGTTGCTGCTGCGAGATTAATGACTGAAGGTTTTGGTAGTTCTAAGCCAATGGCAGACAATGCTACTCCGGCTGGAAGAGCTCAAAACAGAAGAGTTGAATTTAAAATTCAAGAATAATTTTTCTGAATTATAATAAAAAAACCTCCAATACAAATTGGAGGTTTTTTTATTATCAGACACCTTTGCACATTATCACACCGTTGTGATTCTATATTGGTTTAGTGGATGCGATCACCACGAATTTCTAAGTCTTTCATGATTTCTATTTCATGATCAAGCCATTCTCTCCAGCGGGTTTTCACTTTTTCTTTGGGGATGTAGGTAGTGGCTAAATTAATGAATAGTGTATAATGACCTGCTTCACTTTCCATGAATTTTCGATAAAAGTTTCTTAGGTAGTTATCTTGCAAACCCTCACTGAGTCTTTTAAATCTTTCACAACTTCTTGCTTCTATTAATGCCATTGTTAATAATTGATCAAGTAGTCGATCTTCAATATGCCCTCCTTTCTTTTGAAATAGAAGTAACCTATTTACGTATTCATCTTTTCTTTGTTTCCCCAATGACAACCCGCGTTTGTTGATTTCGGCCAATACTTGCCTGAAATGCCCCCATTCTTCTGTAACAATCGGCGATAGCTCCTCTACCAATTCTTTTCTATCTGAATATCGTTGGATATAAGAGATACAGGTTAGCGCTGCTTTTTGCTCGCAATATGCATGATCCGTTAAAATGGCTTCAATAGAAATAGCTGCCAGGTCCACCCATCTTGGATCAGTGGGCAATTGAAGTCTTAATATGTTTCTAGTATGTTGTGATAACTCTTCGTTCATACAATTAAATTATTGTTCAAAATAAGCTAAGCTACCGCCTACCCATTCTTTATTTTGGTTGTATCTAACCCCTATCATTTTACCCTTACTCAGCCGGGCTAAATTATTGGTAGCAATTGGGCGGGGTGCGCCATCTTTCCAAAAATAAAAAATACGAATTTCGGCTTTTGCCGCCGCTTCAGGAGTTGCTATGATTGGTTCATAATGTACTTTTTGCTGTAAAATCCAATTTTTTGGATCTTTTACTTGTTCAATATCTTGTTTCGTAACGTCAATTACTACGCCTTGTCCGGCAAATGAAAACAATGGTTTTAGTACATAGTTTTCTAAATCAGTGGGAACTTCTTCGAGCTGATGTAAGAAAAAAGTTTTTGGAACATAGGGATGGTTAATAAATGGCAGGGTAAATTTGCTGATTCGGTAAAACCAGTTGGGATGCGTTATCCATTCTACATTTAATTCTTGCAGTAATAATTTTCCTTTCTTTTGTATTTCTACTGACTGTTGCTGTAGGTCGTCGAATATGATACGATTATAAATGCGTTTGATGGCTGTTTTCTTTCCTGCATTAGTATAAAATAAGTTCTGTCCTTCTTGTATTAATTCTGTTAGGCAAACTACAGGTATACCAATATAATCGGTGGTACAATAGAAATCATTTCTGGTTTTTTGTTGATGTGGCAATATTTCTAAAAGTACTACTTCTTCAGGCGGGCAATCGCCTACAATAATTTCTTTGAGAAGTTGTATATAAGTTTCCTTAGTTAATCCATTTAAGTAGGGGCTGAAGTGTTCAGGAATATTGAAATGATGTCTTAACACTTCATCGTGCCAAATTTGATGCGCAAAAAGTGTAGGAAAACCTTGCATTTCGATGAGTTGGGGTTCTAATTGTCCTGCCTTGTTTTTGCAGATACCAAAATCAAACGCAATGAAATGAGGGTGCTTATTATTGCCAGGAACATTTACATTAGATGGGATAGCGCTATTGCTTGTTTCAATAAAACTTGGATGAACAATATGATCAACAATTGCTTCACAGGCCGATAGTATTTGGTCCTTAAATGCATTATTAATGAATATTGGTGTTTCGGCAACTCTAAAATCAATGGCGTTTTTATGCTTCGATTGAAGTTCTTGTAAAAAAGCATCGTATTTTTCTTTGGTAAATGATTGATTATATTGCTGACGAATGCTGGGTATCATACTTTAGTTGAATTTATATCTCAAAATAAATCTATTATTTAGGTATATTATTAATGGATATTAGCTAATTCTTTAGCTGCAAGGTTCAAGAAATTAGGTATAATTTGGTTATGTGTCCAGCGTATTTTTTCCGGGTCTTGAAGTTGTTCAACCATACTTTTCCATTTTGCTTCTCCATGGTTTTCGATAACGGTTTGTTTTTTATCTGCACGTTGTAAGTACATGGCCATACCAGCTGCATCGGCTTCTGGATGAAACTGTGTGCCCATAAAATATGGGTTAAATCGAACCGACATTACAGCTCTTTCAAAGGGAACATGTGGGCGATTTTTTTCAATGGCTAAAATGCTGCCACCCATTGCTCTTAATTTAGTGTGATTAGGCTCAATTAACTGATAATCTCGGCTATCTACTGCATAGAAAGGGTCGTTAAGCCCTTCGAAAACCGCTTCTTGTGTCCTTTCCTGAAGCATATGTACTGGGAATACGCCAAATGCGGTAGATTTTCTTTTACAAACATTGCCAATACCAAAATAGCGAGCTGCAAGCTGAAAACTGTGACAAATGAAAAATATATGTTTTTTGGGTGTGTTGATGGAGAGATTGTTCCATTCTTCCACAGATTGAATCCACTTGAAATAGTTGTTTTCCCAATCGGAACCTTTACTATCCAACGGAGAGCCGGGCCCGCCGCTGGAAATAAAGACATCATATTGAAGAGAAGGAATGGCTAACTTTTGTCGAACATCAAACTCATCAAGTGTAACTTGTAAATTGTGCTGCAAGCCCCATTGAGCAATGAGTTCTCTGATACAGCGCATACCCTCATTAGGAGCACCTTCATATAAATCTAGTAGGGCTATTTGAATATTTTTGCGCGTTGTTTGATTCATAAAGGCGCAAAATTACCTATTTAATGGATAGCCTACTCTGATTAAAGTATTAAAATAAATTCATTTACTTAATTTAAAAGTATTTCAAGTTTGTTTTTGGGGTTAGTGTTAATAGGGTTTCATACATTAATTGGATGGTATGGTTGATGTCAGCTTTGTGAATCATTTCTACTGTGGTATGCATATAGCGCAATGGGATAGAAATTAACACAGATGGGCAGCCATCATTGGCATAGGCAAAGCTATCGGTATCGGTACCGGTACTTCTGCTGAGTGTTCTCCATTGTACGGGGATTTTCTTTTTTTCGGCAACTTCTTCAACCAATGATAAAAGTTTGTTGTGAATGGCCGGTGCATAAGCAAGTGAAGGACCTTTACCACATTGAATATCTCCTTCAATAATTTTGCTAATCATAGGGGTACTGGTGTCGTGAGTTACATCAGTTATGATGGCTACATCGGGTTTAATTCTTCTGGCAATCATTTCAGCTCCTCTTAATCCGATTTCCTCCTGTACTGCGTTCACTATATACAATCCAAATGGAAGCTTTTCCTTGTTTTCTTTGAGTAAACGGGCTACTTCAGCAATCATAAATCCACCAACTCTATTGTCAAAAGCGCGGCCAATTAAATAATCGTATGCTAATTCTTCATACCCATCTTCATAGGTAACAACGGCACCTACGTGAATGCCTAGTGCTTCTACTTCTTTTTTACTTCTTGCACCACAATCGAGGCAGAGGTTTTCTATTTTAGCAGCAGGTTCTTTTTGTTCGGGATTGCTAAGGCGTGTATGAATAGCGGGCCATCCAAATACGGCTTTTACCGGGCCTTTTTTGCCATGTATCCAAACCCTTTTAGCGGGGGCAATTTGGTGATCTACCCCCCCATTTCTTTTTAAGTAAATAAGACCTTGATCATTAATATAATTTACAAACCAGCTTATTTCATCTGCATGGGCTTCTATTACTACTTTAAAAGTAGCAGTAGGATTAATTACACCAACTGCCGTTCCATAAGGGTCGGTAAAAATGGTGTCAACATAAGGTTTAATATAGTCGATCCAAAGTTTCTGACCGCTACTTTCAAAACCAACCGGAGAGGGGGTATTGATGTAGTTTTTTAAAAATTTCATGGAAGTATCTGTGGTAACAGATTTTGATTTAACCAATTTTTCTTTTGCCATAGTATTATTATTTAAAGAGAATCATGCCGGTAATTCCACAAATTGCTTTAACCAGCATTAGTCCATCTATAATTGCAAGATAATAGAGAATTGATTTACGTTGGTACATTCTATAACAAACAGTTATCAACAAAATAAAGGGGATGGCGTTGAATACTATCCTTAGCAATGGGAAATGGGCTAAAATTGCCAATATTAGAAAAAGTATCCAGCTGCAAAATGTAATTGGAAGTACAATATTGAAAAGTGTTTTTCTAAGTCCTAGGCGAACTACAAAGGTTTTTAGTTGCAGGTTAAAATCATCTGCATAGTCTTTGATGTCGAAGAGTATGCAGAGTACGGCTATGAATAGCCAGTTTTTAGCAAAAAGAAATACTGTAATCGCAGTAAGTACAAATGGTGCTTGGTTGAAAATATTATGGTAAAGCAAAGGCAAAATTGAGGCAGTACCTGCCCAAATAAAAGCAATTAAAAAAGGTTTAATAAGGCCATAATTTCTTAGTGATAGCCATTGAAACCCATTCATGTTTTTCAGGTAGTACAGTAGGGCTAATGCGGGGAATATGCAAAATACAAACCAAGTTAAAAAGGGTTGTTGAAGCAGTGTGTTGGCTTGATTAAGTCCAAATAAGCAAAGCATTATTCCGATCAAAATAGTTAAAACATATTGAGAAACGCGAATGGTTGTGCGATGTTTAAAATACCAGTGGGTTCGTTCATTTGTAGTGATATTGATTGTTTGATATTGATGCAAGTAAGCATAGGTATAATACACTATTGTTACGCAAAAAATAAAGCAATAAAACCAGGGACTAGCAATAGCAATCTTTTGTTGGTAAGCTGTTTCTATGCAAAGGGCAACAGCACAGCATCCATAAAAAATATTACTGAAAAAGATGGCTTTAAGTATCCGAGAAAAGAGCACTTTAAAAAACTAATACAATGTCGGGTGAAGTAATGGTATCACTTCTGTTTTGGGCTTTATCTTTTAGCCAAAATCTAAAATAAGAAGTATCGTTTTTATTGGCACAGCCAGTCATTTTAGTTATTCCGGAGGCATTGCCATTGTATTGGTAACTAATTTCAAGTTTTCCTTTCAAGTTGCTGGTTGGCGTAAAATTGGGAACGATATTACTTTGTACAAATTGAACACCGGGTTCTTTGGCGCAGGTGCGTGAAACTTTTTCTACCCATAAAGTGTCTTGAATATCACCTTCTTTGTCGGTAAAGTCGAGTTGAAAAGTAATGATATCGCCTTGATTTAACACGGTAGCATTAACACTATTGAACGATATTTGGGGTTTGGTATTAAACGTATCTTTTTTACAAGTATAAAAAAAGGCGGTAATTGCCAACAGTATTAATATTTTTGTTCTCATTATATATCTTTCTCTTTCAAAATTAGTTAAAACAATACAATAGTTAACGGTGCATTTAGTAGATATTAACAATATTTTTTCTGGCGATGCTATTCGGTTCAATGATTATTGCGCTGAACTATATCGTTTTCAGATTGAAAATAATGTAGTTTATCGGGAATGGGTGAATTTAATTCATCCAACCAATACGAATGATAAGATACCGCAAAACATTCCTGCGTTGCCCATCTCCTTTTTTAAGGAGCGGAGGGTAATAAGTGGCGACTTTGAGCCTGAAAAAACTTTTGAGAGCAGCGGTACCACTGGAATTGTTACCAGCAGGCATTTAGTAAAGCGATTGGATATATATGAGCAGTCGTTTAGGGCGGGGTTTAAATATTTTTATGGAGATGTTAAAGAATGGTGTGTTATTGCATTATTGCCTGCATATTTAGAGCGGGAGAATTCTTCTTTGGTATATATGGCTAAGGAACTGATTGCGGAGAGTGGTGATGCGGAAAGCGGGTTTTATTTGTATGATTATGCCGGATTGTCTGCAACCTTGCAGCGATTAGAAGCGAGGGGACAAAAAACTTTGTTGTTGGGGGTAACATTTGCATTATTAGACTTTTCTGCTCAATTTCCTCAGCAGTTAAAGCATACGGTTGTAATGGAAACGGGAGGCATGAAAGGGAGGGGTCGGGAGTTAACGAGGGCAGAATTACATGGGGTGTTAAAAGAACGGCTAGGCGTGCAACAGATACATGCAGAATATGGTATGACGGAGTTATTGAGTCAGGCATATTCAACAGGGGGCGGCCGATATGTTTGTCCGCCTTGGATGCAGGTGATGGTGAGGAGTGAAGATGATCCCTTTATGGTAACTACGGAGGGCACTGGTATTTTGCAAATCATTGATTTGGCCAATATATATAGTTGTTGCTTTATTGCTACGCAAGATATTGGAAAAGTATATGCCGATGGTAGTTTTGAAGTGTTGGGGAGGATGGACAATAGTGATATGCGTGGATGTAGTTTGTTGGTGGTATAGGCGGAGATGGAATGGATAGGTTACTTGTATAAACAACAAACCCCTTGTGTATCAAGGGGTTTGTTGTTGTATTGAAGAGTATGGTTGCTATACTAAATCAAAGCGATCGAGGTTCATCACTTTAGTCCAAACTGCTATGAAGTCTTTTACAAATTTATCTTTGGAGTCGGAGCATCCGTATACTTCTGCTACGCCACGGAGCTCGGAGTTAGAGCCAAAAATCAGGTCTACTCTTGTGCCTGTCCATTTAATTTCACCTGTTTTGCGATCTCTGCCTTCAAATATGTCTTTTGATTCGGTGCTGGCTTTCCAAGTAGTACTGAAGTCTAGCAAGTTTATAAAGAAATCGTTGGTAAGTGCTTCTGGATTATTGGTAAAAACGCCATGTTTCGATTGATCGAAGTTGGTGTTGAGCACGCGCAACCCACCTACTAACACCGTTAATTCGGGGGCAGTTAGTGTAAGCAGTTGAGCTTTGTCGATTAAAAATTCTTCTGCTGAGGCTGCAATGGCATGGTTTTTAGCATAATTGCGGAATCCATCTGCAATAGGTTCAAGTACTCCAAAAGATTCAACATCGGTTTGATCTTGTGTAGCGTCAGCACGGCCTGGAGTAAATGGCACATTAACGGATATACCTGCATTTTGTGCTGCTTTTTCAATACCTGCAGCACCAGCTAGTACAATTAAATCGGCAAGCGACACTTGTTTGTTACCTGCTTGAGCGTTGAACTCTTTTTGAATATTTTCTAATACATCTAATACTTTAGAAAGTTGGGAAGGATTATTTACTGCCCAATATTTTTGTGGGGCAAGGCGAATGCGGGCTCCGTTGGCACCACCACGTTTATCGGATCCACGGAATGTAGAAGCCGAAGCCCAAGCTGTAGATACCAAATGAGCAACTGATAAGCCGGAAGCTAAAATTTTATCTTTTAAAGTGCTAACATCACTATTGTTGATTAATTCATGTGTAACGGCAGGGATTGGGTCTTGCCAAACAAGTACTTCTGTAGGTACTTCATTTCCAATGTATCTAGCGCGAGGCCCCATGTCTCTATGTGTTAATTTAAACCAAGCTCTCGCAAATGCATCTGCAAATTGGTCGGGGTTTTCGTGGAAACGCTTTGAAATAGGTCCATAGACAGGATCTTCACGCAAAGCCAAATCGGTGGTAAGCATGGTGGGAGCATGTTTTTTAGAGGCATCATGTGCATCAGGCACTGTTCCTGCACCTGCACCTGCTTTAGGTTTCCATTGTTGAGCGCCAGCTGGACTTTTAGTAAGTTCCCATTCGAAGCCAAACAAGTTTTCAAAGAAGTTATTGCTCCATTTTGTAGGAGTGGTAGTCCATGCACCTTCTAAACCACTGGTAATGGTATTAACGCCATTGCCGCTTTCGAAACTATTTTTCCAGCCAAGTCCTTGTTCTTCAATACTTGCAGCGGCAGGTTCTTTACCTACATATTTGCTAGGATCAGCTGCACCATGTGTTTTTCCGAAAGTATGACCACCTGCAATCAATGCAACAGTTTCTTCATCATTCATTGCCATACGGGCAAATGTTTCGCGAATATCTCGTGCAGCTGCAATAGGGTCTGGGTTTCCATTAGGCCCTTCAGGATTCACATAAATTAATCCCATCTGCACAGCGGCAAGTGGATTTTCGAGGTTTCGATCACCTGTATATCTTTTGTCTCCTAACCATTCGCGTTCATTACCCCAATAGATGTCTTCAGCAGGTTCCCATACATCTTCTCTTCCTCCAGCAAACCCAAATGTTTTAAAGCCCATCGACTCTAAAGCACAGTTGCCTGCAAGAATCATTAAATCTGCCCATGAAAGCTTCTTGCCATATTTTTGTTTGATAGGCCATAACAATAAGCGGGCTTTATCGAGGTTAGCATTGTCGGGCCAGCTGTTCAACGGAGCAAATCGTTGGGTTCCTGCACCAGCACCACCTCTTCCGTCGGTAGTACGATAAGTACCGGCACTATGCCACGCCATGCGAATAAAGAATGGACCATAATGGCCATAATCTGCAGGCCACCAATCTTGTGAAGTTGTCATCAAATCATAAATATCTTTCTTTACTGCAGCTAAGTCGAGACTTTTAAACTCTTCAGCATAGTTAAAAGACTCATCCATAGGATTAGATAAAGTAGAGTGTTGACGAAGCACATTCAACTTTAGTTGATTGGGCCACCAGTCGCTATTTCTTGTTCCGCCACCTGCATTTTGCTTCAATGAAGCACCAGAAAAAGGGCATTTACTTTCACCACTCATGTTGTTGGATGAATTGTTATTTTCCATATTATATAATTTATAAATTGATCAATCATTTACTATCAACAAGTAGGTAATAATACCTTAAAATACTGCTGAAAAGTTGGCAAACTTACAGGATTACAGCAATATTAAATAAGCATTAATAAACCTTTATCCGAAATCGAAAATCTTTAGGTATTAAAATTAAATATAAATTATTATTTAAATAAATACAGTATCTTAATTCGGACAATTAGGCTAAACAATACATTAACTAATTTGTTTAAAAGCACAATTTTTTTTATGATTCTTCTTACGTAATTGTTTTTTTGCAATTTGTATAAACCTGTTTATTCTCCATCATTGAACGTATTAAAGTGGTATATTTTAAGCAAAATAGCTGGTTAACTAAAAAGTTGTATGATGAATTTTTGGGTTGTAAATCATATTTTTGGGGGATAAATTAATTGATTTGAAATCGCCAGTTCTACTAATTACCCCTCCATTTACACAGCTTAATACACCATATCCTGCAACCGCCTATTTAAAAGGTTTTTTAAATACTAAAAAAATATCGTCTTATCAGGTAGATTTAGGTATAGAAGTAACGATCGCATTGTTTAGTAAAAGAGGGCTAGTAAAGTTGTTTGGTGCGATAGAAAATAAACAGTTAACTTATTCGGCTAATATTGAAAGAATTGTTTCTCTTAAAGAAAATTATATCAATACGGTAGATGAAGTGATGCTGTTTTTGCAGGGAAAGAGAAATACATTGGCTCATTTAATTTGCGGGCGAACATTTTTACCGGAAGCAGGTAGATTTAAACAAGTAGAGGATTTAGATTGGGCATTTGGAACAATGGGTAAACAAGACATGGCCAAACATTTGGCTACCATGTATTTGGAGGATTTAAGTGATTTAATCAAAGAAACGATTGATCCGCATTTTGGTTTTAGCAGGTATGCCGAAAGTTTGGGAAGATCGGCCAATACATTCGATGAATTGTATGCTGCACTTCAACAGCCACTGACGTATATTGATGAAATTTTAATTGATCTTTTGCAAAAAAAGATGATAGCCGTTCAACCATCATTGGTTGCTTTGTCGGTTCCATTTCCTGGCAACTTATATGCTTCATTGCGTTGCGGTAAGTGGATTCGTCAACATTTTCCCGAGGTTAAAGTAGCAATGGGAGGTGGATTTGCCAATACAGAGTTGCGTTCTGTGAACGATCCTCGTGTGTTTGAATTTTATGATTTTATAGTATTAGACGATGGGGAAGCGCCGTTAGAAATGCTAATACAATATGTAAATCAACAACAAAATATAGATGCGTTGAAACGAACTTTTGTTGTAATGAATGGGGTAGTAACTTATATCAACAATACCAGTTGTGCCGATTACAAGCAAGGCCAGGTGGGAACACCCGATTATAGTGATTTTTTATTGGATCAATATATTTCTGCTATTGAAGTAATTAATCCGATGCATAGTTTATGGAGTGATGGCAGATGGAATAAGCTTACTATGGCACATGGCTGTTATTGGGGTAAATGTACATTTTGTGATGTTACACTTGATTATATTAAGCATTACGAACCTATTGCAGCTTCGTTAATAGTAGATAGGATGGAAGAGATGATTGCGCAAACGGGTCAAAATGGTTTTCATTTTGTAGATGAAGCTGCGCCTCCATCATTAATGAAATCTGTAGCGATAGAAATTGTTAAGCGAAGGTTGGTAGTGAGTTGGTGGACAAATGTGCGGTTTGAAAAAAGTTTTACAAAAGATCTTTGTTTGTTATTAAAAGCATCGGGTTGTATTGCTGTGAGCGGAGGATTGGAAGTAGCTTCAGACAGGTTGCTGCAACTCATTCAAAAGGGAATAACAGTTGCACAAGTAGCAAAAGTGTGTAAGCATTTTACCGAGTCGGGAATCATGGTACATGCGTATTTAATGTATGGCTTCCCCACACAAACTGCTCAGGAAACAATTGATTCTTTAGAAATGGTACGTCAGTTGTTTCAGGCTGGTATTTTACAATCTGCTTTTTGGCATTTGTTTACCATGACAGCACATAGCCCGATTGGGTTAGATCCCGAAAAATATGCTGTAAAAAAGCAAAAAGAAGTAGTTATTCATTTTGCCAATAATGATGTGGAGCATATCGACCCATTAGGAGCTGACCATGAAAGTTTTAGTTATGGTTTAAAAAAAGCATTGTTGAATTATATGCATGGTACGTGCTTTGATTTTGCATTACACCAATGGTTTGATTTTAAAGTACCTAAAACAACAATCGACCCAGATTATATTCGTAACGCTGTTGAAGAGGTGTCAATCAATTCAATAGCAACAGCAAAAGTTATTTGGATGGGCAATCAACCAAAATCGAATATAGTGGAGAAATCTAAGAAAGGAAGTAAATGGGAAGTGATGTTGCTTTCATTCACTACAGCTCAACAAGATTTTACCATAAGTCTCGATCCAATTAAAGGAGAATGGTTAGTACAAATGTTGCCAAAGCTTCATTATACCAATCCCCAAATATTGTCTGTGCAAGTCGTTAAAGAAGACTACGAAGCGGCTGGTCTGGAAGATTTTGAGCTATTTTGGGATAATAAGCCCATTAATACATTATATAAAGCAGGATTGCTAATGGTTTGATTGTTGCAATTTAAATGATAGAATGAAAATTAATGATAAGTTAAAAGAGGCATTTTACTTAATATGCCAACGGTGATTTGTGCTTTTTAATCTAACTTAGATGTATTCTGTGAAAAGCTGATAAATTCCCCAATTCTATCTGTTAAGAAGTTAAACACTCAATAGAATTCATATTATTAATTTAACTTTGGCGTTGGGTTATTCAGAAGTAAAAATTCATTGTAAATGAAACGCGCTGCTAAGTTTTATATATCTTTTTTTTGTCTTTTTTTTATTGATTCAGAGGTATTTGCAATTGACAATTATGCTGCTTTAACGTGTAATAATCAACAATTAAATTATACCCCGCCAGGAAGCGTGCCATCATTAACATATACTTGGACGGTGGTTGAAAATCCTAATATAACAGGTTCATCTAATCAAACAACGCCCCAAACATCACTCAATCAGTTATTAATCAATCATACAATTGCGCCCGCAGTTGTTGTATATACGGTTACTAATTCAGCGGGAGTAATATTTACTGTGGAAGTTACCGTAAACCCATCTAGTGTGGGAGGAACTGTTATTGGAGGTAGTACTATTTGTAGTGGAAGTCCGGGAGGGAATTTAGTGTTAACAGGAAATACAGGTAAGGTAATAAGATGGGAGTCATCCCTAGACAGTGTAGGCTGGACAGCCATCAATAGAACGGATAGTAATTACACCCCCATAAATGTTACTCAAGATACATGGTATAGAACAATTGTTTCATATAGCGGATGTGATACTGTAGCATCTAGCCCTACTAAAATTAATATATCGGCAACATCTATAGGAGGCACTGTTGCTGGAGAATCAGCTATTTGTAGTGGAACAATTCCTGGTGTGTTAACTTTAACAGGGAATGTAGGAATAATCCTACGATGGGAGTCGTCTATTGATGGTTCAACTGCTTGGTCGTCAATTAATGTAATTGCTAATACATATGCGCCATCGTCATTAGTCTCGAGTCAATATTTTAGGGCAATTGTAAAAAACGGAGCTTGTGCTGAGGCGGCTTCATCTTTACATAAAATAATAGTTTCGCAAGGTAGTGTAGGAGGAACGGTAACGGGGGGAACAGAAATTTGTATAGGAAACACAAGTGGAACATTAACATTAACAGGATATACAGGTAATATCATTAAATGGCAATCCTCGAAAGACGGCAGTTCATGGACAGATATTGTTAACACAGCCAATACCTATACTTCAGCTGCTTTAACAGAAAGTACTTGGTTTAGGGCGGTAGTAAAAAACGGTATTTGTAATGATGCATATTCAATTGGTACACTTGTATCGGTAACACCGGTAAGCAATGGCGGAATAGTAAATACTTCAAAAAATGTTTGTATTGGGTCAGATGCAGGGGCCTTAACAGTAACAGGACATTTGGGCAATGTGGTTCGATGGGAGTCTTCTCCGGATAACAGTGCCTGGTCGGCAATTGCAAATACAACAACTAGTTTAACTTTGGGGATTTTAAATGCTTCGGCTTATTACCGGGCAATTGTAAAAAATGGGGAGTGTGCTGCAAAAGAATCTACACCGGCAATCATAACAATTGATCCATCAAGTATAGGAGGGAGTGTGGCAGGCGGATCTACTGTATGTGCTGGGAGTGTATCCGGATTATTGACATTAACGGGGCAGCTAGGTAATGTTGTTAAATGGCAGTATCTCCCAAATGGAGGCGGGTGGACAGATATCGTAAATGAAAGTGCAAATTATACTTCAACGCCGTTGAATGTTAAAACTGAATTTAGGGCAGTAATAAAAAATGGCACATGTAATGTAGCATATTCAACCGCTACAGTTGTAGATATTGATGTGGCTAGTGTTGGTGGAACAATTACAGGTAGTGTAGCGGTATGTAAGGGAAGTACAAGTGGAGAATTAAAATTAACAGGTCAATTAGGAACGATAAAAAGATGGCAGTCATCACTAGACGGTACAAATTGGACAGACATTGTAAATTCTGCTACAATCTATACCTCAGATGCACTAACTACTACTACACGATTCAGAGCAGTGGTACAAAATGGCAGCTGTGCTGAAGTTTTTTCAACTGTTAAGACGGTGCTGGTAAGCGATAGTAGCAAAGGAGGAACAATTTCGGGAAGTGCTACTGTCTGTTCGGGTAAAACAGCAGGTACATTAACACTCTCGGGCCACGTTGGAACAGTAGATAAATGGCAATCATCGGTAGATGCAATTAGTTGGGTAGATATTGCCAATACAACCAATTTATATTCTACCCCTGTTTTAAATAACACGGTTTATTATAAAGCAATCGTTCATAATAGTACGTGTCCGGCAGTTGCTTCTGCATCAACTCAAGTAGCAGTAATAGGCCTTCCTATAATGTCTAGTTCATTAACTCCAACAGCAATGTGCTCTAGTACAGCGTTTGTGTATACAGCAGAGACTGGAGACATAGGTACAACATTTAATTGGACAAGAAATGCTGTATTAGGGATAAGTAATGCGCAAAGTTCGGGTAATAGTGTGGCAGCAATCAATGAAGTGCTAGTAAATTCTACCAATAATCCTGTAAATGCAATATATAAATTTATATTAACCAATGGAAGTTGTACTAATGCACAAGATGTAATTGTTAAAGTAAATCCTACGCCTACTTTATCGTCTGCAACAACAAATACAGTTTGTAGTGGAAGCGCTTTTGCCTATATCCCAACAAGTGGAGTAGCTGGCACAAGCTTTAGTTGGAAAAGGGCTGCAGTATTAGGTATTTCAAATGCGCCAGTTGAAAATGGGGTAGGAAACATTAGCGAGGTATTAACGAATTTAACACATGATGCAATAAAGGTTACTTATGAAATTACCCTTGTCGCAAATGGTTGTTCGCATGTTCAAGAAATAGATGTGTGGGTAAGTCCTACTCCTTATTTAACTAGTTCAACATCACTAATAGATGTTTGTAGTGGGAAAGTGTTTGACTATACAGCAACTTCTGAAACGCCAGGCGTAGTGTATAAATGGTCGAGGGCATCAATAGTTGGAATTGCTAATACAGCAATCAACAATGTGCCTCAAAACAAAATTTTAGAAATACTAACTAATACTACCACCAACCCGATTACAGTCACTTATAAATTGTTGTTAACTGCAAATGGTTGTGAAAATGTTCAAGATGTGATGGTAGATGTAAAACCAAAGCCGTCTCTAAATACTACATTAACGCCACCTGCTGTTTGTAGTAAAAAAACATTTACATATACTGCCAATTCATCAACAGCAGATGTATCATATTCTTGGGTGAGAGAACCGGTAATAGGTATTCGAAATATATTAGGCACGGGTACAAATGTTCATGAAATAAATGAACAATTAGAAGACACAACTACAGGCGCAGTTTCTGTAGTGTACAAGTTTACGCTAACAGCAAATGGATGTACCAATGAACAAAGTGTAACGGTAGTAATAAATCCATTGCCAAAATTATCTAGTAGTAAAACCACAAATTCAATTTGTTCGGGAACAGGCTTTCTTTACAATGCAAGTAGTGAAACAAGTGGGGTAACATTTGCTTGGGAGCGTTCTGCATTGGTGGGCATAAGTAATGGGAGTAATTCAGGTAACAGCGCGTCTATATTTGAAACATTGGTAAACAATACAGCAGATTTAATCAATGTACCCTATAAAATTGCTATGACGGCTAATGGGTGTATAAATGCTGATACAGTAACGGTTGGTATTAATCCAATTCCGCTATTAACAAGTAATTTAATTATAACAGATAAGTGTAGTAATGAGTTAATCAATTATGCAGCAACAAGTGCATCAAATGGTGTGCAGTTTAACTGGAAAAGAGCTGCGGATGCCTACAATTCTATCGGAACAGGTTCAAGTTTAGACGGTATATTAAATGAGCGATTACTGAATAAAGGTGTTGTTCCATTGGTGGTGAATTATGTATATTCATTGCGAAATGTATTTTCAACTTGTGAAAATACACAAACAGTAAGTGTAACAGTATATCCTAAGCCTGCATTAAGTAGCAGTCTTACGCCATCGGCAGTATGTTCTGGAACAACGTTTAATTATTTGCCGGTTTCTTCGGCATCGCCTGATGTTTCATTTACTTGGAGTAGGCCTTCTGTTATAGGAATTAATAGTGGTTTTTCTCAAACTGGTACAGGTGCTATTAGTGAAGTGCTGGTAAATACAACGAATACAGCAATAGAAGTAAGGTATGAATATACATTGACCAATACAATAACACATTGCGATACTGTACAGGTGGTGAAAGTAATGGTATACCCTAAGCCTAAATTGGAGTCGAATACTTTTGCGGTAGATGAAGTTTGTTCAGGAAGTGCGCATCATCACAATATTTATTCAAATCAAGATCCTTCAGTTACAGCTAGTTGGTATAGAGCTGCAGTGCCAGGCATTACAAACCAAGCCAAATATGGATCAATTGAAATAATAGACACACTCATCAATTCAACTGCGGTTACAATACCAGTGAGCTACGCAATTTCTTTGAAAAATATTACCACAAATTGTACGATGGATACCAATATGATAGTTAATATAAAACCGATGCCGGTTTTAACATCGAGTACGAATACTGTAGCAATTTGTAGTGGAAATATATTTACGTACAGCCCTATAACCTCTATTCTAGGTACTGCAATAACATGGACAAGAGGACAAGTGTCTACTCCCGAAAGTTTGAGTCCGCCTGCTGCTGCTGGAAATGGCAATATCAGCGAAACATTAATTAATGGAAGCGACACTTTACCAGCAAATGTCACGTACCAGTTTGAATTGAGTAAGGATGGATGTATAAATATTCAAAATTTATTAGTAAAAGTTAATCCTACGCCAACACTTAAAGGGGATAATATTATTTCTATGATATGCAGTGGAAGTAAATATACATTTGTTCCAGAATCGGATCAATCAGATATAACATTTAAGTGGAGTAGAAATGCAGTGGTTGGTATACAAAATTCGGCCAATTCGGGAACTGGTGTAATAGATGAAACATTAATTAATAATACGTTAAAATCAATAGTAGTAGCCTATACTATTGAATTAAAAAATACAATAACGGGGTGTAAACATTCACAAGACACGTCTGTAATTGTAAATCCAATTCCTCAAATCTCTAATAAGGGGCCAATTATTGCATGTAATGGAACTAGTTTTGTTGTGCCCAATATTACAGAGGCAGATGGAGCTGCAATAGGTACCACCTATACATGGTCTATGCCAACTATTACAGCAACGGGTACAATAATAGGGGCTGCCGCACAAACCAATGGTTTGCCATATATCTCTCAAAAGTTAACAAATAGCGGTAGTACAACAGCAGCTCTAGTTTATACAGTTACACCCAATACGTTTGGGTGTCCTGGAAGTCCATTTACGGTAGCGGTCAATGTGGCAAGTGGTGCAGGAAGTACCATTCAACTTAGTTCTTCATTAACACCTCCTGCAATGTGTAGTGGAACATTGGTAGATTATAATCCTGAAAGTAATGCCCCTTCGCCAACCTTTACATGGACAAGATATTATGTGGCAGGAATTATTAATCCACCAGCTAGTGGAGTTGGAAACCCTCGCGATGCAACTACTAAAGAAATACTTGTAAACAGTACGAATTTACCAGTAATAGTAACTTATGCATTTACAACCACATCAATGGGTTGTTCTAATACCGAAGCAGTAAATGTACAAGTGAATCCATCTGCTGGATTGCTCCCTACTCATACTCAAATAATTTGTAGTAATACAGTGTTTAGTTTTAATCCTGCATCAAATACCTCTTCGCCAACCACCGTATTTAGTTGGTCGAGGGATGAAGTTGTAGGTATAAGTAATCCTGCAAATTCAGGTAGTAATAACCCACAAGAAACACTAATCAATACAACATCCCATTCTGTTAATGTATGGTACATATATACGTTAAATACACCCGCGAATTGCGAAATAAAAGATAGTATAAGTGTTGAAGTATTGCCATCTCCTAAATTAAATAGTTCAAAAACACCGGCTGCAGTATGCAGTGATAATACGTTTAATTATACGCCTACATCGGCAACTGCGTTTTCGAGTTTTACTTGGTCACGTGCTGCTCAAAACGGGATAGTTAATCCTGCATTAATCGGCAATGGAAGTCCGAATGAATCATTAACCAATTCAGGTGACACATCTGTTTTTGTAACTTATCTTTTTACAACTAAAGCTAATATATGCTCAAGTACAGAAGCTGTTGTTGTAGAAGTAAAGCCAGTACCAGTTATTCAAAATATTAATCAATCAATTTGTTCTAATACACAGTTTGATGGAACACCTGTTCATGCGCCAATAGGGGTTACATATACTTGGGGTACGCCAGTAAGTATACCATCGGCGGCTGTTACTGGCGCTGCTGCTGGCAATAGTCAGCTATTAATTGCTCAAAATTTATTCAATACAACAACGGATCCGGCAATTATGGTATATACTGTTACGCCAACAGCAAAGGGTTGTGCCGGAAATTCATTTGATGTTACAATTACGGTAAATCCTAAACCTAACGCAAGTAATGTTACCCTTCCTTTAGCAATGTGTAGTGGGGTATCGTTTAGTTACATACCGCCAAATATACAAACGGGCACCAAATATAGTTGGAATGCACCAGTTGTATCGCCTGCAGGGAGAGTAGTAGGCGGGTTAGCAGCTTCAGCACAATCTAGTATTGGACAATTGTTAACGAATTTAAATACTACGCAGTCTCAGGCGGTGTATACAGTAACGCCAGAAGCCAATGGTTGTATTGGCAGCGATTTTACGGTAACGGTTCCTGTGAATCCTACACCAATTATCAACGATACTATAGCTGTATTGTGTAGTGGCGGTTCTTTTACTATCACACCAACTAATGTACCAGTAGGAACTAAATACAGCTGGAATTTGCCAGTACAAAGTCCAGCTGGTGTAATTGTTGGCGCAACAGCTAATATATTCCCTGTAGCTGGAAGTATCTCACAAACACTAATTAATACTACCAATAATATAGCAAATGTATTATATCAAGTTATACCAGTTGCAGGAACATGTGTGGGAGATACTTTTTCAATGGCAGTGAGTATACATCCTTCTACACAACTAATCAGCAGCTTAACTCCACCTGCTATTTGTAGTGGATCTACATTTTCATATACCCCACAAAGCAATACTGCTTCAACTAGTTTTTTATGGAATAGAGCAATTGTATCGGGAGTAACAAATTTAACGGGGTCGGGAAGCAACAACCCCAATGAAACATTGATAAATAGTACAACAACACCAAAGCACGTAAAGTATGTATATAACCTTAAAACGGCGGGAAATTGTATGCAAACAGCGGAAGTTACTGTTGTGGTAAACCCGATTCCAATTTTAAGTAACTCATTGTTCGATACGGCTATCTGTAGCGGAGCACCATTTGTATATGTTCCAAAATCTGTTACAAGAGACTCATCCATCACATGGTCAAGAACAGTTGTAAATGGTGTTACAAATGCAAGTAATAGTGGTATGGGTAATCCATTCGAGTATTTAGTGAATAACACTACATCGCCAATAACGGTAGTGTATAATTTTACAACAACAGCAAATGGATGTAGTAGTAGTCAGTCAACTAATGTGATAGTTAAACCAACGCCAGTTGTATCGGCGCAAACAAAAAAGGTATGTAGTAATGAAACATTTACCATTGCGCCAGTTAATGTTCCATTAAATACTCAATATACATGGGTTTCGGCTGTAAGTAATCCAATGGGTGTGATCACTGTTGTTGATGGAACTTTGCAAAATAGTATTGTACAAAAATTAATAAATGGTACGAATAGTGCTGCTACTGCAACATATTCTATAACGCCAACTGCAGATGGATGTGTAGGAAATGCATTTATGCTTGTTGCAACAGTTAATCCGATACCTGTAGTAAATGATTCTATTATAACTGCTGTATGCAGCGGAACAACATTTGCATATAGGCCCATTAATATTCCGCTTAGTACTAAATTTTCTTGGAATAATCCGGTAATAGGTGCTTCCAATAGTTTAACAGGATGGAGTTCGTTGTCGGCTCAAACAGATGTAATACAAAAAATCAATAGTGCGAGTTCACTAACAGATACAGCGGTATATACAGTAATACCCAATGCGGATGGTTGTATAGGCAGAAGTTTTAAATTAACGGTTCCTATTGCTGCTGCTCCTATAATATCCGATCAGGTATTCAGCATTTGTACAGGGAATTCATTTAGTTTTATGCCTGCTACAGTTCCGGCTACAACAACTTATTCTTGGCCGGCACCAGTTCAAAATCCTGCCGGTACAATTAATGGTGGATATAGTTCACCCACTTCTTCTGAGGTAGTTATTTCGCAAGTGCTAACCAATACTACCGCCTTTGCATCGAAGGCAATATATACGGTTACACCAGAAGCTGGACAATGTTTGGGTACACCATTTACAATAACAGTAAATGTAAGTCCATATGCGCAACTAACCAGCAGCTTAATACCGGCTGCAGTATGCAGCGAAAGCATATTTACGTATATACCAACAAGTACGCCATCTAGCGCTGTTGCGCAGTGGGAAAGAAATGTAGTTAGTGGAATAAATAATGGGGCCAATAATGGCACAGGAAATATTAGCGAAACGCTCATAAATACTACTAGTAATCCAATATTGGTAGACTATAAATATATTGTACAAAGTGCGGGAAGCTGTACCAATATTCAACATGTGAAAGTCACTGTAAATCCTTTACCGGTATTGAATAGTACTAGTATTACAGCTCCTGTATGTAGTGGAAACATATTTTCATATACACCCACTTCTTTAACATTAGACAGTTCAATTACATGGGAAAGAAGTGAAATGCCCGGAATAGCCAATGGGTATAAAACCGGCGTAGGTAATCCATTTGAAACATTAGTTAACACAACTATTAATACTGTAAATGTTGCATATAAATTCAAAGTGGCTTCAAATGGATGTAGCAGTTATAAGCAAATAGAAGTGATGGTAAAACCTACGCCAACAGTAGCTCCGCAAACGGTTTCGATTTGTAGTAATAATACAATTAATCTTAAACCTGGGTTGATTCCGACAAATACTTTGTTTAGCTGGAGTTCGCCAGTAAGTAATCCAATAGGTGCTGTTACAGGTACATCAGGCGTACTGCAGTCAAGTGTATTGCAAACACTTAGCAATCCTACAGTTAATGGAGCAACAGTAAGTTATATCGTTAAACCGGTAGCAGATGGATGTGTGGGTAATGATTTTACAATAGTGGCAACTGTAAATCCGGTACCAGTTGTAACAGATACAACAGTGCCAGCCATTTGTAGTGGTACTCAACTTGTGTTTAGGCCCATCGATATTCCAACCTCAACATTATTGTCGTGGGGTAATCCAGATATACAGCCTGCAAATGGCGTGATGGGGGCAAGCATTGAAACAGGCCAATATCAGTTAAAGCAATCATTAACAGTAATGAATAAGGCTCAAAATTTGGTGAGCTATTTAATTACCCCAACATCCAATGGTTGCGTGGGAAATCCGTTTACATTAAAAATTCCGGTAAAACCAACGCCAATAATTGCTGACAAGTCGGTAACCATATGTTCTGGAAATAATTTTTTGGTAAGTCCGGTAGAAGTGCCAGCAGGTACAACTTATAAGTGGTCTACCCCAATTCAAACTCCTGTTGGTACAATCAGTGGGGGTAATAGCCAAAATTCACCAGCGCTTGAGATCTCACAAAAATTATATAATACAACTACTAATTTGTCACAATTGTTGTACACAGTAACCCCTTCAACTTCATCATGTGTAGGAGCAACATTTAATGTAGTGGTAGCGGTAAATCCGGTAGCTACGCTTAATTTAACATTATTGCCAGATCCTATATGTACCAATACTGTGTTTAATTATTTGGCAGCAAGTAATACGAGTAATACCAGTTTTACATGGAGTAGGGTAGTAGTAGCGGGAATAGCTAATAGTGCGTCAACAGGCATCAACAATCCAGCCGAAAAGCTGGTGAATAATACGGGAGTGCCCATCGATGTAATATACAGATACAATTTAGTAACCGATAGAGGTTGTGCTAATTTTCAGGATGTAACGGTAACTGTAAAGCCTACACCTGCATTAACAAGTGTAAGTAATCCGGCTGCTGTATGTAGTGGAAATATATTTAACTATACGCCCACTGCAAATATTGCGGGTACTGTATTTAATTGGAGCCGAAATATTCAGCCATCTATCGGAAATAATTATTCTTCGGGTTCATTTGATCCGAATGAAGTACTTATTAATACCAGCTTAGTGCCGGCCAATGTTACTTATGATTATCTATTGACGTATAATGGTTGTTCGGCAAACTATCCAGTAAAAACTACGGTTAATCCAACTCCGTTTTTAACACCGCAGCAGGTTACGGCTTGTAGTGATGCGTCGTTTACTTTAGCGGGAGTAGCTGTACCAGCAGGAACGCTGTATATGTGGGGTATGCCTGTATATGTACAAGCAGGGACAATTGCAGGCGGAAGTTCACAGCTTGTTACCCCAACTAATTTTAGTCAAAAGTTGGCCAATCTTACTACAGCAAATGTATATGCCAACTACTCTATTACACCTATCACAGGCAGTTGCGAAGGTGTGCCATTTTCATTAACAGTTAATTTAAATCCGCAGCCTACAGCACCCGATACTACAATTGCAAAAATTTGTGCCAATACTAATTTTGTATTTAAACCTGCGAATATGCCTGTGGGTACATTGTACACTTGGTCGAATCCCATATATAATCCTTCGGGAGGTTTAACTGGCGGCAGTGCAGAGCAAGTGCCTCAATTAGAAATTAGTCAGAAGCTAATCAATACCAATACTGCGGTTAATCGGGCAATTTATGCGGTAATGCCTATATTGAACAATTGTTTGGGTAAAGAATTTACTTTAACAGTGCCTGTTGATCCAATTCCTAATGTGCAAGACATCGTTTATAATGCATGTACGGGAACAGCTATTGTTATCGTGCCCGATAATGTGCCAGTAGGAACCAATTATACCTGGAGTCTTCCGGAAGTTCTACCTTTTGGAACAATTGTTGGAACGAAGAAACAAAACGTACCGGTGAATACATTTAGCCAAACACTATTAAATACAACTAGTAGACCTGCAAAAGCTACTTATCCAGTAATACCAAGTGTAGGTAACTGTGTGGGTATCCCATTTAATATTATTGTGAATGTGGGTGTTCAACTACCTATTGTGCCAGACCAATTTACAGAAGTATGTAGTGGTGATTTATTTAATGCAACACCTAACAGTATGCCAAGAGGAACTAAATATTCGTGGACAATGCCGTCTGATAATCCTTTAGGGACTGTTTTTGGTATAAATGAAGCGGTAGATCCTGTAGATTCAATTCAACAAACATTGTTTAATTATACTGCTAATAAAGGCATTGCTACATATTTGGTTACCCCTTCTAATGCTGGTTGTATTGGTAATTCATTTAAAGCGCTGGTAACGGTGTTAGCTAAGCCTCAAGTTTTATTGAACGGCAAAAAAGTTACTTGTAGATATCCAATCGATACATTGTCTATGTCTTTTGTAGGTACCGCACCTTGGAGTTTTTCTTATAAGCTCGACAATGGTATGCCAATAAATATTTCGGGAATAACTACCTCACCTTATATGCATCCATTGCCATTGGCCACACCGTTAACTGTACGAAAATTTTCTATAACAGATATAGCCTATCAAGGTTGTGTTAATACCGATGATACCAGCTATTTTGTTCAAACAGTAAATGCGTCGCCGGCACCAGGTACTATTCATTCTTTGCATGGAAAATATATTTGTAGTGATAAACTAGATACATTGTTTATTACGGTTCCTGATAATGTAACGTATCAATGGACTTTAGACGGCAATTTATTAGCAGGAAAAACACATGACTCTTTGTTTACTGCACTGCCTGGAAAGTACAACGCAATTCTTAAAAATGTATTTGGATGTATTGATACTATTACACCACCATTTACTATAGAAAAAATTATTAAACCAACACTTCAATTTAGCTACGATTCCTATTGTATTAACACACCGGTTCGATTTAAAAATCTAACAAATACAAATGCTACCGGAAAAATAAAATGGAGTTGGGATTTTGGTAATGGTAGTACTGATACGGCAACTAGTCCGGCTACAGTGTATACATTAGGCGGTAGCCATCATATTCAGTTAAAAGGCTTTCAGGAATATTGCGCAAATGATAGTGTGATAATTGATAGTACAATTGATATACAAATTCCGATACCAGGAATTACAATGCCTTCGGAAAATGCTTATTCAACTATAGCTAAACCGTTAAATGCTCGACAATTAAATAATTATCGATATCGGTGGACTCCATCTTGGGGAATAGATTTCCCGGATAGGCCAATGGTTAATTTTAACTATACTAAAACGCAACAGTATGTGGTAGAGTTAATTTCTACGGGTGGATGTATCACGCACGATTCATTATTGGTGAGGGTATATGATGATAGTAAGTTTGTAGAAATGATTGTTCCGAAATCATTTACTCCTAATGGTGATGGTGTGAACGATGTTTTATATCCATATTTGGCCGGGGTGAAGCAAATGCTTTCATTCAGAATATTTAATAGGTATAATCAGTTGATGTATGAAAGTACCAATCATGATCAGGGCTGGAATGGAATGGTGAATGGAACAGTTCAGCCTATGGGAATTTATATTTGGATTGCAGAAGGTATTGCCAATGATGGATCAACTATAAAGCGTACGGGACAAACCCTTTTATTAAGATAGTAACAATGATTAAAAATCGTTTATATATAAAAATAATTCCTGTTTTCATAGTGCTGTTGTATTGTGTACCAGTGACTGCGCAGGATCCCAATTTTTCACAATATTTTTCTACACCATTGTCTATTAATCCGGCTTTAGCTGGTAATAGTGATGCGAATTGGCGATTGATGGGGTTGCAGAGAAGTCAATGGATTGGAGAGGGTGTTGAGCCACTAACTACTACTTCTGTATCATTTGATGGGGTATTGTTTCGACAAAGAGATTTTGATAAGAATTATATTGGCGGGGGAATATTATTTTTACAAGACAAAGGAATGGGAGGGATTTACAAGAGCAGTTCTTTTAATTTTGCAGCGAGCACGCATATTAGTTTAGATGCAGATGATTTACATTCTATTTCGGGCGGGTTGGGCGGTACCTATTCTAATACATTGATTAATTTTTCACAGCTTACATTCAATGCACAATTGTCTTCAATAGGGTTTAATAGGGCTTTGCCAACATTCGAAGCAAATTTATCGGGCATTAAACCCTCTTTATCTACATTCGCCGGGTTAATGTATACCTATCGAACAGATAATGCCAACTTTGATATAGGCGTTTCCGGCTATCGATTTGTGAAAACCAATAAAACAGTGCTTAAAGATGATACGCAGTTCGACCCTCCGCGTTATAATGTGCATGCCAATTACCAAACATTTTTAAGTGAGTCGGTTACTTTTAATACCAATCTTTTACTAGTAATGCAAAGTAGCAGAAGTTTTTATACTGCGGGTATTACTGCAGGTATTATTCCGGGTAAGTTTAGTGCTGACGATGAAAGCCCGTTTGTAATGTATGGTGGGTTATGGTACAGGCAAAGTGAGGCGCTAATACCATATGTAGGGATGTCGTATGGCGTTCTACAGGCCGGGTTAAGCTACGATATCAATGCTTCTCCCTCCAAAAATTATTTTGGATCATTGAGTACTTTTGAGTTTTCGCTGATTTGCAGGTCACCGCAAAAAAGAAACAGTCCTATCCCTTGTCCTTGGAAATAAGCCTATTTTTTAAAAGTATTGGAAATGATCATTGTTTTATTCATATTTGCTAAATAATTTAGTATTTATGAGTACCGATGCATTGTTTTTTAAGCCAATAGTTCCCGAAATACCTATGTTTTTTAAGTATTTAGGTTTTGTACCGGCAGGCTTTCCATCGCCGGCGGCAGATTATACAGAGGAGGAGATCGATCTCAAGCATTTTCTGATGCCGCATCCTGTTAGTACGTTTATCATGAAAATTGAAGGTGATTCGATGATAGGTGCCAATATTTTACCGAATAGTTATGTGGTGATAGATCGTTCAATAAAGCCAGTTAATCGGTCTATCATTATTGCCGTAGTAAATGGAGAGCTTACTTGTAAGCGCCTATTGCGACGGGGGAAGCAAATTATTTTGGTGCCTGAAAATCCGGCTTATCAACCATTAACAGTAACGGAAGAGATGGATTTTGTAGTTTGGGGAGTAGTTACCCGATTGTTGATAGACGCCACTAAAATATAGTTAAGATGATCGCATTGGTAGACTGTAATAATTTTTATGCTTCTTGTGAAAGAGTTTTTAAGCCGTCTATTAAATACTTGCCGGTAGTAGTATTAAGCAACAATGATGGTTGCGTGATTGCACGGTCTAATGAGGCGAAAGAATTAGGGATAAAAATGGGCGCCCCCATTTTTCAGATAGAAAAATTTTGTGAACAGCACCAGGTGCAAATATTTTCGTCTAACTATACGCTATATGGCAGTCTTAGCAACCGTGTTATGAAAACACTTGCCAACTTTACGCCCAATATAGAAGTATATTCTATAGATGAAGCATTTTTGGATATGGCCAATTGGTTGGATAAAGACCTTGTACAATATTCGGTGCAAATAAAAAAAACAGTACAGCAGCATGTGGGTATACCTGTGTCGATAGGAGTGGCACCAACCAAAACATTGGCTAAAATGGCGAATAGATATGCTAAAAAAAACAATCGAGTATTTGGGGTACACGTTGTACAGACTGCCAATGAAATTGAAGCATTATTGACGCAAACAGCAATAGGTGATGTTTGGGGAATTGGAACGCAGCACCGGAAAAAATTGTTATTGAATGGAGTTAAAACAGCAGCAGATTTTGTACAGCTGAGTGAAGAGTGGGTGCGAAAAAATTTAACAGTAGTTGGTCAAAGGATGTTGAACGAATTGAAAGGCATTCCTTCTATAGCATGGGAAGAATTACCCCCTCCTAAAAAAGTAATTTGTACGTCGAGGTCATTTGGCGAATTGCTTACACAAAAAGAAGACATTGCGCAAGCTGTAGCCAATCATGCTAATAAGTGTGCGGTTAAATTGCGCAAGCAAAAATCTTGTGCAGGAGTAGTGCAGGTATTTATTCATACTAATAATTTTCGAACACAGGATAAGCAATATTATCCGTCTATTACTATTCAAATGCCTATTGCTACCAATAGTTCATCGGAAATAATTGGCTATGCGCTAAAGGGACTAAATATAATTTTTAAAACGGGGTATAACTATAAAAAGGCCGGTGTAATTGTACTAGATATAGTCCCTGAAACCCAGGTGCAGTATGGGTTATTCGATTCCGTGGATAGGGTAAAGGACAAACAATTAATGGTAAGTTATGATAAAATTAATGCGTTGTTTGGTACTGATTTAGTGAGGTTTGCTGCACAAGGATTTAGTAAACGTTGGCGGTTGAAACAAGAAAAATTGTCGCCTTGTTATACTACACGCTTGAGTGACGTGTATGTAATAAAGCGCTAACTAGTTAAGAGCAGGAAGCTCAGGGTACGTACAATGATCTTGTGGCGTTGCAGATGTTCTGAAGTCTTTATGAATAGAAATGGCTTGCATGAGTGAACTATCGTATTGGTAAGAAGCCAGGTTATTGATATCGTTTTCGCCTAAATTATTTTGTAGCCATTGATGGGCAAGTGTTTCAGTAAAAATTACAGGCATGCGTTTTTTGCTGTTGTGTACTTGTTCTAATAAGTGATTGGCTTTTGTGGTAACAATAGCAAATGTATTGATGGAGGCACCTGTGTCTTGGTTAATCCAAGGTTGGTAAATGCCAGCCATAAAAAAGTAGGCGTGTTGAGGCAGCGTAATATAGTAGGGGTAGGCTATTTCTTTTTTAGCGCCGATGGGTTTGTAATGCCGCCATTCATAAAATCCAGAGGACAAAACAAGACAGCGTTGTTGGAGGGCCGCACTTCTGAATAGTTTACTTTCTAATAATTTTTCGGCGGTTGCATTGAGGGTATTAAATTTTTTCCTGTTTTCTATCATTGCCACACTGGTTTTAACCCAGGGCGCAACAAATTCCCAATGCGCAGGTGTAATATCAATGTCTTTTCCACCATCAATGGGGGTGATAATGGGCCAGTTGGTATATTCAAAACCGCTGGTAACTGCTTTGCTTACCGTTGTTGGGTTGGTCAACTGTTTTTCAATGGCATTGATTTTTATTTTCTGATTCGGCTTTAAAGCCAAGCTATTGAAGTAACACATAGAATGGTGAAGGTACAAAAAGGCCATCAAAATATTTTCATAGATCGGTCAGTAAATTAAAGTTTTGCTATTATATTTTCTGCCTATACACTTGCAAGGAATGGGGGTTAGCTCAGTTGGCTAGAGCGTCCCGATGGATATCGGGAAGGTCGTTAATTGTCACTCGTACGCTAAGAAAAAGGTCATCAAAATATTTTCATAGATCGGTCATCAAATTAAAATTTTGCTATTATATTTTCTGCCTATACATTTGCAAGGAATGGGGGGTTAGCTCAGTTGGCTAGAGCGTTTGCATGGCATGCAAGAGGTCGTCGGTTCGACCCCGATACTCTCCACCAAAAAATAGTACAGAAGTCCTTGGTAAACAGGGACTTTTTTTATGCCATACAGTGTGTACATATTATATTCAGTTAAGTTAGACAAGTACTATACGGGTAGTTGTGCGGACATATGTATTAGATTAACACAGCATAATGCGGGTCGGAATATATCAACATCTGCGGGAAGACCTTGGATATTGAAGTATAGGGAAGAGTATGCTGAAAGGTCTTTAGCAGTAAAGCGAGAGTATGCAATTAAAAAAAAAGAGTCGGAAATATATTGTGTGGTTAATTAGCTTAGTTGGCTAGAGCGTCCCGATGGATATCGGGAAGGTCGTCGGTTCGACCCCGATACTCTCCACCAAAAAATAGTATAGAAGTCCTTGGTAAACAGGGGCTTTTTTTATGCCATACAGTGTGTACATATTTTGAGTGGGTACATTGAAATGCCAACTTAAGGTTGTTTAATCGCTACTTCTTTATTAATTTACATGCAATAGTGAACCACTTTTAGGATTGTATGAAATTGATTTATACTGCTGCATTTATTTTTTTGTCAAACATATTGCATGCTCAAAATAGGCCTGTACTCGACAAAATGTTTGAGCAAAAAAATAGTACAGCCGAATGGTACCAGGTATTTAATCAACAACTTAAACAGTTGATGTTGGATGAACCTTCAACAGCACTGCATTACATGCACCGGGTATTTAATGAACACCCGCCTGAAACTACTTCCCCTGAGCGACTCGAACTTACTAGATTAATGTCCGACATTTATCAACGGCTTAATCAAAATGACTCGGCAAAATACTGCATCAATAAATTGCAGCATCAATTAGGCAAAAGCGCAACTAGTAAAACATATGTTTATTTATGGATAAAATTGGGGGAAGTGTTTTACGATTTGGGACAGATTGATTCAGCAGAAAATGCAATTGTTGTTGCAGACGCAATGGTATCTCCCAATACCCTTCCTTATATTGATTTACTGGTGGTTAAGGCTTTATTATCAAACAACAAGGGATTCTATGCAGAGGCTATTAAGTTATTGCAAGAAGCAGCTACCTACTATGAAAAAATTGGCTCATTAAAAAAACTAGCCGTTGCATACAATAATATAGGGGTTAATTATAATGCGGTTAGAGATAATAAGCTTTCACTGGAATATTATTTAAAAGCGGCTCAAATCAATAAAAAAATTGGCAGTATAACTGATTTAGCCATGAACTATAACAATGCAGGCGTTCAGGCAAAAAATGAAGGAAGGTTAGATGAAGCTATACATTACTATGAGCAAGCATATGAATTAGCTCTTAAGAAAAATAGTAAAATGTTGATAGCCCAAAATTTTACTAATCGCGGGAATATCTATGAAATGAAAGGCGATTATCTAAATGCGCGTTCTCTTTTTCAAAAAAGCTACGACATTGCTGTTTCTGCTAATTTGCAGTTTGGGGTACTCATTTCACTGCTTAATTTGGGTAATATTAGCCGCTTAACAAATGAGTATGCTGCATCAAAGTTGTATCTCGAAAAAGGGGTTCTACTAGCTAAGCAATTAAAGACTCCACAAATAGAAGCGCAAGCTTACCACTATCAAGCGCTATTATTTGCGGCTACTTCACAGTACCAGTTGGCTTATGAACTGACTAATAAGTATCATTTGCTTGAGGATAGCTTAGTGGGTGAAAAAGCTAAACTAGAAATAGTAAAGTTGAAAGAGAAATATGATTCAGAATATAAAACCAATAAAATCAATCAATTAAGTAAACAGCAGTTAACCCAACAGCTTTTTATTGCTTTGTTGTTAATTGTTTTGTTGGTGCTGGTCTTTATTTTTCAATCCTTTAGGCAAAAACAGCAGATTGCTAAAAAGGCATTTGAACTGAAACAACAAGCCAATTTATCGGTAATTGAAACAAAAGATAAAGAATTAACAGCCCAGGCAGCTCAATTGCTTAAAATACAAAATAGCATTAAATATCATTTAGATAAAGTGGAACAATCTATTAAGAATGAAGCTAGTTTGTCAGTGGATATCAAAAATCAATTGATTTTTGCCATACGCAAGAACAATTTTGCTCATTTGAATGAGGAATTTGATGCTCGCATTAATGAAACAAATGTACATTTCTATAAAAGCTTATTAGCCGCCTATCCCGATTTGTCTCCAGCTGAATTAAAACTTTGCGCCTATCTGAGGTTGAATATGCATACCAAAGAAATTGCTGAAATTGTTAATAGAAGTGTTCGCACAGTTGAAAATCTTCGCAATAGTATTCGTAAAAAAATGGATTTAAAACCCAATGACAATCTGGTTAGTCACCTTATTTCATTTAGTTAAGGAAAAATACTCTTATATGGCTTTTTTGATTTAAGTGATTGATTATCAAATGATTTTTAATTTAATTGGGTATTAAATGAGTACTCTTATTTAGATTGAGTTGTAAAAAACATGCAAACAATGTAGTTTTCAAGTACTCGTTTTTGTTTGAATTGGTATTAAATGTTTTTTATTTGTTGTTGGATGAAATATGTTGGTTTAATTCAGCTTTGAGTAATAATCCCCCGATTTTTTTGAATGACACGTAAACTATTTCATTTTACCTATTGATACAATTTATTTGATATGTAGTAAACTGTATTGATAGGTATTTTTTTGCAACTTAATTCAAATTAGCTTGTTTTTGGGATCCCAAAATTTGAAGTAATGCAAACAATTACGCTGCCTGCTATTTAATCTGCCCACGAAAGGATAAATGCCTCTATGCATCCTACTTCTGTGTTGCCAATAAAGGGATCAACAAAATAGCTAGTACTGAACTTTATTTTAAGTGTGCAAATTTTCAAAAAATCGGAGCGTTCAAAATACTAGGTGCTATGAATGCAGCTATTTCTGTACCATCAGCGCAGTTCAAAAATGGGATTACCATACATTGGTGTATACCATCTCCGATAGATTACTTGCTACCCTCTGTGAGCTACGACTTTCTCCATACATTAAAATCCAGCAACAGAATCATCTCCTCTTTTATCGGCAGCGGCTTCTCTTCTTTTGTTGGGTAAAAATTTAATGCCCTCTGTTCTTCCTATTGCCCCTCTCATCGAAATTTTGTACCCCATTTTTTGTAGCTGATCTTTTGTAGTTGCATCAAAATCATTTTCTACCATTACTTCATCTGGTAGCCATTGGTGGTGGAACTTTGGCTTGTCAATGGCATCTCCTACACCCATATTGAAATCAATCATATTAACGATGGCTTGATACACAGAGGTAGGGATGGTTGTACCACCTGGTGTTCCAATCACTACAAAAGGTTTATTGTCTTTTAGCACTAAAGTGGGTGTCATTGAGCTTAACATTCTTTTTCCTGGCTGAATAGCATTGGCTTCTCCTCCAACAGCACCATACATATTGGGCACGCCAGGTTTTACGCTAAAATCGTCCATTTCATTGTTCAATAAAAAGCCTGCTCCACCAACAACTGTTCTACATCCATAACTATTGTTTAACGTAGTAGTTACAGCAACCATGTTTCCTTCTGCATCTACAATACTTAAATGTGTAGTTTCTTCACTTTCTTTTATAACCCCTGCTTTAATATTGCTACTTATACCTGCTTTATCCGAATCATAATCGCTCATTCTTTTCGCTAAATAATCATCACTAATTAATGTTTTTATAGGTACTTTAAAAAAGTCGGGATCACCCATAAATTCAGCTCTATCTGCATAAGCCCTTCTTTCGGCTTCAATCATTAATTGTACGCTTTTGCGTGTTTGAAATCCATATTTGCTGACCGGATATTTTTCAATCATTTTGAGCATTTGCGCAAGCAATATTCCGCCGCTACTAGGAGGTGCAAAACTAATTACCTGATGGCCTCTATAGTTAAATGAAATGGGTGCTCTCATTTTCGCTTGGTAATTTTTTAAATCATCCATTGAAACAATTCCATTGCCACGCTTCATTTCGGCTACAATTAATTCCGCCGTTTTTCCTTCGTAAAAACCTTTTTGACCCTCTTGTTGAATTCTTTGTAGGGTAGCGGCTAATTCTTTTTGTACAAGTGTGTCGCCAACTTTCCAGCGAGTAGATTTTACAAAAGCATTTGCTTGTGTGCTGTTTTTTACTATTGCATCTTTTACACTATTTAAGCTTGCTGCTTCTTTTTCGGTGAGTACGTAGCCATTTGCAGCAATGTCTATTGCCGGTTGAATTAGTTGAGAGAATGGTAGTTTTGCATAGTTCATTGTAGTAAATAATCCGGCAACAGTTCCTGGGATGCCAGATGCCAAATGCCCATTTTGCGAAAGATTGAGTTTTGCATTGCCATTTTTGTCGAGATACATATCGCGACTAGCAGATGCTGGCGCAGCTTCTCTATAGTCAATCCCAATTAGTTCGCCATTTACTTTCCTTCCCAATAAAAATCCTCCTCCTCCTATGTTTCCAGCATTGGGATATACTACTGCTAATACTAATTGGGTAGCAATTGCCGCATCAAATGCATTACCCCCTTTTTTCATTACCACAGCGCCAACCATGCTCGCTAAAGGGTGAGCACTACTTACCGCAGCTTGTTTAAATTCTCCACGTTTTTGCACAGTGTATAGATATGGATTGACCTCTTTCCCTGGCCCTACAATTGATAAAGTTGATTGTCCATACGCCCCAACAAAATAGGAGAAATAGCAGATAGTTAATAATAATTTCTTCATGTGTATGTATCTATGTGTTTTTAATGGTCATGTTTCAGCAATATCCAATTCGATTGCTTGAATCAGCTTCAACTATCAAACAGGGTTCATTTATTGGGTTAAATTACATCATTTTGCGTTATCCGCTCATCCATTTAATAAAAAAAATATTTAAAAAAGAAGTGTGCTGTTTTCCTATTAGTACTAATTTCACAACACTTATCTTATTACGTAGTTATACTGCCATTAAAACGGCAGTATAACCTACCTGTAATGAAAAATAAATTTAAATAATGAAAAAAATTGTTTTTGTTTTTGTTTTAGTATTAATGGCAGGATTGCTATTTGGTCAAGGGCTTCAAAGTCCGGAACAGTTTCTTGGATACAAAGTTGGCACAAGATTTACCCGTCACCATAAAATTGTGGAGTACGCTAAATCGGTAGCTTTGGCTAAGCCAGAAATGGTTAAGATTGAAAAATATGGTGAAACCAATGAAGGAAGGGAGTTGATGATTGCATTGGTAAGTTCACCTGAAAATATTAAGCAGTTAGCATCTATTAGGCTGAATAATCTTAGGCTTGCAGGATTAGCACCCAATAGTTCAGTTGAAGCGACTACAAATACCCCTGCAATTGTTTGGCTGAGTTATAATGTTCACGGAAATGAAGCAGCATCTTCCGAAGCCTTTATGCTTACTATTCATGCGTTAACAGATCCAAATAATGTTCAATCAAAAGAATGGTTGCAAAATACAGTGGTGATATTAGATCCCTGTATTAATCCTGATGGTAGAGACCGTTATATAAACTGGTATAATTCGGTAGTGGGAAAAAATTTCAACGCAGATCCCGCTGCTCGCGAACACGTGGAGCCTTGGCCTGGTGGAAGAAGTAACCACTACAATTTTGATTTGAACCGCGATTGGGCTTGGCAAACACAGATTGAAACACAACAACGCATCAAAAAATACAATGAGTGGATGCCGCAAATTCATGTGGATTATCATGAACAGGGATACAATGAGCCTTATTACTTTGCACCTGCAGCCGAACCAATTCATGAAGTAATCACTCCATGGCAAAGAGAAATGCAAGTGTTAATTGGTAAAAATAATGCCAAATATTTTGATAATAATAACTGGTTGTTTTTCACCAAAGAACGATTCGATTTGCTGTATCCTTCATATGGAGATACTTATCCTGTATACAACGGAGCAATTGGTATGACATACGAACAAGGTGGCATTAGGGCTGGATTGGGGATTGTAAATGAAGACAACGATGTATTAACATTGGTAGATCGAGCGGCACATCATTTTACAACTGGATTGTCTACTATTGAAACAGCATCTAAAAATAGCCAGCGATTAATCAATGAGTTTAAACAATTTTTCGATAATAGTCGTTCAGGAAAAATAGGAGAGTATAAAACCTATGTATTTACTGCAAAGGAAGAAAATAAAATACTCGCATTAGAAAAACTATTTCTCCAAAATGGAATTGAGTTTGGATTGACCAACAATAAAAATTTTCGAGGATATAATTATTTTTCTGGGAAAGAAGAATTGTTTTCCGATGCAGGTTTTCATATTGCTGTAAGTACATATCAACCAAGAGCAGTATTGGCAAAGGTTTTATTGGAGCCAAGAACAATCGTTACAGATTCTAATACCTATGATATTACTGCTTGGTCAGCTTCTTATGCTTATGGTGTTAAAAGTTATGCAGTAAAAGAAAAGTTGTCGGTAACACCAAAGCCGATGTCTGCAGCTGCTATAACTGCCGTAAATAGTAGTTATGGTGCATTAATTCCATACAATAGTTTTTATAGTGCGCAGGTATTGGCTTACTTATTAAAGAACGGTGTTAAAGTTCGTTTTGTAGAAAAGCCATTTTCCTATAAAAATATTCAATACGATAGAGGTACTTTAATCGTTTTAAAAACGAGCAATGGCAACAATTGGTTAGACCTTACCAATGATGCATGTATGAAATTTGGTGTTCAATCGGTAGCTGTAGAAACTGGCTTTATGGAGAAAGGCGCCGATTTTGGTTCACCTGATATTAAAAATATTTCGGTTGCTCCTAGGGTACTATTGGTAACAGGAGAACAAACCTCCTCGCTTGCTGCAGGAGAAGTTTGGCACTATTTTGAAAAACAATTAGATTATCCGATCACATTGGTTAATACAACCGATTTAGTAAGATTGAATCTTAAAAATTATCAGGTATTAATATTGCCGGATGGTAGTTACAAAAACATAAGCGATAAATTTACGATGGACAAGTTGAAAGATTTTGTGCGGGGTGGAGGGAAAATTATTGCTATGGAAAATGCTGTAGCTGTTTTAGCTGGGGCTGATTGGGGCATTAAGCAAAAAGAAGATAATAAGGTAAATGATAAAACTGAAGATGCTTCATTATTAAAATATGAAGATCGTATCAATAATTATCTCACAAATTCAATTCCCGGCGCTATTTTTAAAGTTAATCTCGACAATACCCATCCGTTGGCATTTGGCTATCCTGATTTTTACTATACATTGAAGCAAGACAATAATATTTATACATATTTAAAAGATGGATGGAATGTGGGTACAATTGGTAAAGAACCTTATGTAGCCGGTTTTGCAGGTGCTGCAACACAAAAAGTTTTAAAACAAGGGTTGTTGATGGGTGTTCAAGAAATGGGAGCAGGATCAATTGTATACTTTACCGACGATTTGTTGTTCCGTAATTTTTGGGAGAATGGTAAACTACTGTTTGCTAATGCTGTTTTTTTAGTTGGTAAATAATAATTGATCATAATCAAACACGCTCAATTAGCTATTTTTTTTTAGCTGATTGAGCGTGTATTGTTTTATTATAGTTTTATATTGATAGCAAATAGAAAATTTCTGCCAGCCATCGGGTAATAATAATTTTCTGTTGATTGAACTCCACCATAAATATAACTGAATGTATATCCATTTGGTTCATACAAATTATTGAAGATGTTGTTGGCTTGTACAATAAATTTTATTTCTTTTAATGATTTTTTCTTTAGAGTGTATATAGCCCGAATATCTTGTGTTACAAAGGATTTCAATTTTCTGTTTTCATTTTGGGTATTATCTAAATATTGTTTACCCACATATTTATTTTGAAAATTTATGGCTAAACTTTTAGTAGGAAAAAAATTAATTGAAGTGCTGCCTATTTTATTCGCTGAAAATGAAATGTCTTTATTTTCATGCTGAATAGCAACTTGTTCACCAGTGTCGTAATTGTCTATGTATTCACTAAATTGTTTGATTTTATTTTTACTCAATGTGAAATTCCCACTAATGTTTAACCAATCATTAATTGTTGCATTTGCTTGAAGTTCAATTCCCATTCGATAGCTATCGGGAATATTGATTCTGGTATATGCACCAATGTCATTGATTTTTCCATTAAGAACAAGTTGATTTTTGTAGTTCATGTAATACATAGTAGCTCCATATGAATGTTGCGAAGTTTTTTTCTCAATGCCCAATTCTATATCTTGTAATGTTTCATGTGATGGCTGAGAAATTACACTTGCTTGAAAATCATCTCTATTGGGTTCTTTATTAGCTAAAGCGTAGCTTATATAGGTTTGCCAGCCATTTTTCCAGTAACTGAATCCTATTTTTGGATTAAAAAAATTAAATTTTCTACTTACTGTTAAAGATTCATTTCCTTCAAATCCGTTCATCGTATGTTGTACATGCCTATATTGCAAATCAATAAAACTATATAGATTATTGATTAATTGGTATTGCCATTTCGTGTAAATATTTACATCTGTTTTATTTGCAGGATGATTGTAATAAATATTATTATCTGGAATGATTCCTTTTTCTATCCAAACAATATTGCCGTAATGTTTGCCATCGTATTTTGTCCAGCCACCACCAATGGTAATTTCGTTTTTACTGGTTTTATATTGTAAAGAGGCAATTTGACCATAAAAATAATTGTTGAGCCATCTTTGTCTAACAAGGTTAGAAGCTGTAATTGTATCATTGCCATTGATTATGTTGGGAAGATTATAATCGATTAAATTTTGATCGGCTTTATATTCTTCGTAGTATCCTTTACCTCTTGTTAAAAATAGAGCTGTATTAAAAAGCCATTTAGTGTTTATCGCATGGTTGAGAAATAATTGATAATGTGTTTGGGTATAATTGTCTGTTTGGTTGCTATATGGGGTGTCTTTTTTTTCTGTGCCTGCTGCATTAAAAGTTCTGTTGGCAGTAAGGGTGGCTTCATCTACACCATACCATGCTTGGTAAGTTTTTTCATGACCTGAAAAAATATTTAATCGAAGTGATGTTTTGTTATTTACGTACATGGTGCTTAAATAAAAAGATTGTAAATTACTATTGGCTCTATCTACATAACCATCGCTTCGAATGCTGCTTAACCGAGCATCTATTAAAAAATGTTTGTTTATTAGTCCACTACCAGCTTTTATCGTGTTCTTCCATGTGTTAAATGACCCGAAGCTATTGTTTAATTCTGTATATGATTTTTCATTGAATTCATTGGTATGCATATTAATAGTTGCTCCAAAAGCACCGGCTCCATTTGATGAAGTGCCCACACCTCTTTGTATTTGAATACTATTGACAGACGAAGAAAAATCGGGCAAATCTACAAAGTAGGTGCTCATACTTTCAGCATCATTATAAGGTATGCCGTTTAATGTAACATTTATTCTTGTTGCATCTGTTCCTCTTATTCTAATGCCGGTATACCCTACACCATTACCAGCATCAGAGTTGGCAACAACAGAAGGTGTTTGGTTTAATAGAAAAGGAATGTCTTGAGAAAGATTTATTTTTTCTATTTCGACTTTATTCATATTGGTTTTAGTGAACGGAGATTTGTTGGATGCCCTTATCGAACTAACTTCTAATGGAGTTAGAAATAAACTTTGGGGGAACATGGTAAATGTAACAGTGTCATTTATAATATTGGGAGAATTAATTATGCTGGTTTGATATCCAATACTTGTAGCTGTAATTTTTGATATTTTATTCGTTGGTAGAATAAAGTAACCTTGCTCATTAGCAATTATTTGATGGTTGTCTACCTGAATAATTGCTGATGCAATCGGTAGCTTTGCTACAGTGTCGATTAAACGACCAATAAATTGTTTTTTTACGGATTGAGCAGCAAGTGCCATGTTGATAATTAGCAGTGCTGTTGTTCCCATCATTTTTTTCATTTTTCAATGGTTTTAAAATTAAAAATGGGAACAGGGAATGCAAATAGGAGAGGTCGCAATAAATTGTATAACACCTTCCCTTCGCAGGAATTACCCTGTTCAGGTTCAACGGGTAATTTCTCAGCCATCACGGAAAATTCCGGTCAAGCACCCCGAGGACATTACAAAAGTATTTGTTTTTTTTTATTTTTCAAGTGTAACTTTAAATTAGGTTATTCGTTATAGAATAAAAATAAACCCATGAAAAAATATTTTGTAGGAGTATTATGTATGTTTTCAACACTTTTTTCTTGTGCACAAGAAGAAAGAAACGTAGTATTTGATGAAAATGCGCAAGTAAGAAAATTGAGTGGCTTTTCGGGTATAGACGTTTCTGGCGCAATTGATGTGTATATTTCACAGGGTAAAGAAGATGCAGTAGCGGTGAGTGCTGGTAATAAGGAATTGGTTGATCGAATTAAAACCGAGATAAAAAACAATGTATTATATATTCACCTTGATAGCCACGGTTTTAATTGGAAATCATGGACAAATAATAAGATTAAAGCCTATATCACTGTAAATAATTTGAAGCGTATTGAAGCATCGGGTGCTTGCAATGTAAAAAGTGCCAATAAGCTTTCATTTAACGATCTTTCAATTGAATTATCTGGTGCCAGTGATTTGAGTGCAAATATAGATGTGGCAAGGCTCAATTTAGATTTAAGTGGGGCATCTGCTTTGAAATTAAATGGTAAAGCTACAACTGCTAAAATTAGTAGTAGTGGTGCTAGTGCCGTTAAATCATATGATTTGGTAATTGACAATTGCGATATTATTGCATCAGGTGCATCAGACGTGCGAATTACAGTTACTAAAGAACTAAATACCAAAGCTTCAGGCGCAAGTAGTATTTACTATAAAGGGGATGCAATTATCCGAGAATTTAATAGTAGTGGCGCTTCTTCCATAAAGCATAAAACTAACGATTAGTTGATGTAGCGGAGATTAGTGTTAATGAAAAGTTTAATGTATAGCTATCTGGAAATCATTCTAGATAGCTTTTTTTATTAATTATAATATTCAGATTTATTTACTTTGAAGTTTAACCAATTTAAAATAAAATAAAATTTAATGAAATTATAATCATTATGATCAAGAAAATATTTGTGTAAAATATATTTTTATTATATTTAAAAGTAAATCAGTAATATTTTTTGATACTGGTGTACAAAATATTAAAATCCAAAATTAATCAATAAGCAGTCCATTCTTAAATCCAAATACCTGTCATCTATGAGATCTAAATTTATTTTCTCGTTGCTGTTTTTATTTTTTGTAGTAGCTACAACACGTGCGCAAATAACAACTACTGGACTTGCCATTCAAGGTATTGCCAGAGACGAGTTGAATAATGCGGTTACCAATAAAACCATTATTTTAAAATTTACTATACATTATACCAATTCTTCTAGTACAGATGTGCCATTAACTCCATCAACAGCTACTTTAACTACAGATGCTTTTGGTGTGTTCTCTCATGTATTAGATATTTCTAGTATAGAAAACACACTGTTTTATGATTATCAGTTAAAGCTTAAAATAGAAATGACAAGTCCGGTTGCTGCAACCATTTCCGACGAAGATTTTCATTTTGTACCTTATGCGGCTTCTGCAAGTAATGGTGTACCCACAGGTTCAATTATGCCTTATTTAGGTACAACACCGCCAAGAGGTTGGGCATTGTGTGATGGATCTGCATTACCTTCATCTGCAGTTGCATTGAAAGCAATGATTGGCAATAATACACCAGACTTAAGAGGAATGTTTTTAAGAGGTGCGGGTACAAATTCTAATGGATCTTATTCAGCAAATGTAGGACCTACTCTTAAAACTATTCAAACAGATGGTATTAAATCGCATAGTTTAAGCGTTACTGATCCTGGACATATTCATGAAATAACTGATCCTGGTCATACTCATGGTGTAAAAGTGTCAGATGATGATGATTGGAATGGTGGAGCAAGTGATAACGCTACGAGTCATGTGGAGACCAATCAAACAACATCCGCTAAAACAAATATTACTATTAATAACAATATTACTGGAATCTCTGTTAATTACACTGGCCTTTCAGAAACTCGACCAATAAATTTCGGGGTAAACTATATTATTAAATTATAGTTTGCTACTAGGTAATTCTATGCCATTTATATACTTTAAACTAACTACACATTCAATGAGCCATCAACAAAGTTTGCTTTCCAAGCGCAAATGCATATAAGGCGAATATCATGTGACCATTAAATAACCATAGATATATACACATGAAATATATTTTTACGCTTTCATTAGCGTTGCTAACAATCAGCATCTATGCCCAAGATAAAAAGGGTGTTAAATTATTGGCTGTTTCGCAAACTATTAAAAGTAAAGTAGTTGGAGCTAATAGTTCTGTAGAATCGTATGATATTCAGGTAGGGCTTCCATTATTAGGTCGTATTCAATCTCCTCTCAATAGAACAATCACTCCATTGGATGTTCGTTTTCCATGGGATGTTTTGTATTTACAAAATACATTTTCAAAAGATTTTTTTGAAGTGTCTAAAGGATATTATGGTGATAAAGTAAAAATAGAATGGGAAATAAGAAATAATGTAACGGGTAGTGCGGCTGTTACTGGTATTAGAGTTTATAGACGAATTTACAATCCTAATCTAAATAGCAATTGGGGAAATCCCATAGCTAATTTAGCTGCTAATGCAACTTTTTTTGAAGATAAATATGTAGAGGGTGGTGTATTATATGAATATAAAGTATATGCAATTGGAGTTAATGATGCAGAAATTGAGTACAGCAATTATATTACTGGGATTGGCTTTAGAAGCCCCACAGCAATTGTAACTGGTAATATTAGTTTTAAAGGTGGTAATCCAGTAAAAGATGTTGTAGTGCAAGCTACATCAAAAGGTGGGGTGAGCAGTGTATTAAGAGCACTCAATATTCCTGGTGCCAGCCAGCTTTCTATCAATAATATAAATAAAAGTATTTTATCCGCCGCTACCTTACAAGCGTGGTTAAAACCTTCAGCTCCTTTTACAAATGACGCCGGTACACCAATTCGTTTGTTTAAGTTAGAAAGTAGTGTAGATATAAACAAATCAATTCCTGTAACGGTTAATTTAAAAGCCACTGCCAAAATTTTAGAAATTAATATTGGTGGAAGTATCTATCAACTAAAAAATTATTACCCCTCTGGAACAATCAATTCAAGGGGTGATGATGAATTGATTCCGGTTACTAGTCTCAATAATAATTTCGTGCATTTTTCTATAGTACTAAATGATACACAAGTACCAACATTGTATATTAATGGTCGTCCAATTAGCGAACAATATCGGTTGGCTATTCACAATAAATTAGTGGCTACAGCCGATTCAAATTACAAAGCACCATATTTTTTAGTTACTATACCAACTGCTACTAACTCTATGAGTTTAAGTGGACCAAATGCTCAATGGAACAATGTATTTGTAGGAGGTGCTAAAGAAGCAATTGTTGATGAGATTAGAATTTGGAATAAGGCATTGGATACTGCAACAATTAGAACTGATTTTAAAAGATTTATCAGTGGCAACCATCCTAATTTGGCTAGTAATTTGTCGGCCAATGAGGGTGTTGGAAGATCTGCTTATGATATGTCTAGAACCGGTTTCAATTACAATAAAAATGATGGAATTTTAGATTCTGCCATTACATGGGTGAGTGGAACTGGTAATACGCCAACCACCAGTCAATTGGGTGTTTTAGGCGTTACTGATGAAAAAGGCAATTACGAAATTACCGCCATTCCTTATTCAGGAACAGGCGAATCATTTACAATAACTCCAATGTATGGTCAGCATAAGTTTGAAGCCAGCCAGCAATTGGTGTTTTTAGGTCAGGGTTCAGAGGTAGCCAACAAGATTGATTTTATTGATAAATCTTCTTTTAGCTTCAAGGGACAAATTTTGTATGATTCACGCGGTGTTTTTCCATCTTATGTAGATATCAATAAACTAGCAACTCCTACTACGCCATTTGCAAATTTAAGAGATGGTGATCAGTACATCAGTGGGCCTGGCATTTTAGATCAGGGTTACAACTACTATCAAAAAGGAGATAACAAATATATCAAGGGCGAGTATTGGATGAAAGATAAAGGAACTGGGGGCAGCCATGATTATTATTTAGAAAGATATTCGAGAATCTTTGTGCAAAATGCAAATGTATATGTAGATGGAGTTATTGTTTTAGATGCCAATAATATGCCTGTAGTGTCTAATAATGAAGGGTATTTTGATATTAGTGTGCCAATTGGTAATCATGCAATTACAGTGAAGAAAGACGGGCATAGTTTTCTATACAATGGAAGATTCCCGGAACAGTTGGGAACATTTAAAGAATTTTTTGAAGATGCCAATGAGCCTGTAACATTTTTAGATACTACTAAAGTGGTGGTAGTAGGTAAAGTAGTAGGTGGTGCAGTTGAGGCCGCCAAGAAAATTGGTTTTGGCGAAAACGGATTTGTTTCTAAATCTATAAATGATACTGCAGGGATAGCCAGAGTTATTGAAGTGAGCGCAAAAAACAATATTGGAATGGCTCAATTTGTATTGGGTTACAAACCCAATGGATCCTCGGCTACTGCAAAAACTTCTGCTACATTTAAAACAAATAAATATTCTGGTGAGTTTAGGGTCGCTTTATTGCCATTAGAATATGAGTTAAAAGCAGAAAATTTAACGATTGTAAACAATAACGATTCTGTTTCAATTTTAAAAGCAGGAACAACAGAAATGTTAAATTTCACATCAATTGAACCTAAAAAAACACCTGAATTTAAATTTAAGTCGAATGCGTTTAATGACTCGATTGACTTATCGGGTGTACCCTATCAATACGAGAAAAATTTTATTTATAGATCAACCCCAATACTACAAGTAACTCAACAGACTTCCGATGAAACGATAAAAGTAGCAGGCGTTGATTTACCCACAACTGATTTTGAAACACCTATCTATACCCAATTTAGACCCTATAAAATAAAATTGAAAAGGTTTGAGCGCTATACCAATAAAGATAGTATTCCTCTTATTGCTAATGTTCCGGTATCAGATGGTCAATTAATATCAACTAATAATTTAGCTTTATTAGGTTCAGATGTTATTTCAATTGATTCTACAGATCCTAGTATTTTAATTTACACATTTAAAGCAGGGGTGCCTGCTACTGTTTATCCATTTAAGAAAAACATCTCACTTAAATTTAGGGTGAATGATCAAGACTATACTGTAGAAGGATTGAAAAATCAAGGACTTATTTTAGGTGGTGCAGCAGATAATAGTCAAACTTTTGTAACAGAAGCCCCAGATATACCAGCAATAATTTTAAGAGATCCACCAGGATCTAATAGTTTTGCTTCCATAGAAAAAGGCACTAGTATATCTTTTTCTTCTGATGCATCGTTTGCGCATACAGAAGGAATGCAAACGGAAACAGTTATTGCTACAGGTTTATATTTTGAGCTTACTGGTGGTATGGTACCTACACCTGCAGTTAAAACAGAAAGTATTGCCAATGCTAAAGTAGGTATTAATTTAAACAACACATCTTCCGATGGGAAAACAGTAAATAGTACCTATACTTTTAATAAAACAATATCTACTAGTGATCAAACTGATTATGTAGGTGCTGATGGCGATTTATATATAGGTAATTCGAAAAATATATATTATGGAACTTACGACAATGTAGAAGCATCGAGTAATATTCCTCAGAAATATGAAAATGGAAGTTTTAGGCCATTGGTTGATGGTGAATATTTAAATATTGGCAGCGTTGCTGTTCCAATTTATATAAGTAAACAAAAGGCACTTAGTTTTGTAGACAAACCTTCTGAAACATTTTTTATTTACTCACAAAAACATATTTTAAATACCTTAATCCCCGAATACGAATCTTTTATTACCAATAATTTAAATGGGCCTAACCCTAATTCAACTGAAAATGTCAGCAAACGTGAGCAATACAAGGAAAAAATTAGGCTTTGGAAGAAAGTGATTTTAGAAAATGAGAAAAGTAAATACCTCGCTAAATACAAAAGAGCTAAATACAAAGAAGGATTAAAAAATATAATTGATAATTATAAAAGCAATATTAATGCAGTATATAATGGTGTGAGTGATCCTGTTGCTAAAAATAATTTAACCAATAAGCTTAATCAATCTAAAGTTGTTGAAAATTTGTTGAATGATAATTTTGAAAAAAACATTTCATTTGATGCTGGTGTTGGCGAATATTCTCAAAGTGTAGAATCTAGTGTAGTGCAAACTTCTACTACTTCATATAATTTGGTTGTAGATGAAAGTGTTTCTACTGAACTAAGATTAACCTTCAATAAGGTTGGAGTATTAAGTACAATAGGAGCTGCTTTTCAGCAAGATAAAAACTCTACTTTAACCCAAGAAAATACCGAAACATCAACAATTGGGTTTACACTCAAAGACAATGATCCTGCCAATTATTTAAGTGTAGATGTAGTAAATACTTTTGATGGCCATGGACCAATTTTTTCAACTCAAGGTGGCCGATCGTCTTGTCCTTACGAAGGTGCCGAGACTTCTAAGTTTTTCCCTGAATCTAGGTTCAAAGATTATTTTACTAGTTTATGGGAAAAGAAAGATTCTTTACAGCTAAAAGAAAAAGCATTAATTGATAATGAGATTGAATACAATAATACATATTCAGTTTTAACGAGAAATCAAAATAGAAGAGCTAGATTATTACTAAGCCAACAACGAGATGCGATTAAAAAGAGAATTGAAATTCTTGATAGCGCTTTCCAAAGTAATTTTGATGGTTATGCGGATGAAGAAAAGGTTCCACTAAATTTTGCTACGCAAAAAGTAGAAGTGCCATTGCTTTCTGTCACTGATAATGATAAAACAAATATTGCTGATGGAAAAAATGCTGAATTTGAATTAAAACTATCCAATAATAGCGCCGCAGGACAGGATGCTGATTTCAAATTAATTGTTGATAATACGACCAATCCAAATAATGCCATCATAAATATCGAGCAAAATGGTACTATTGTTCATGTGCCTTTCGGGCAAACAGTTATTTATAAAATGACACTTGGAAAATCTATCTCAGATGTGTATGAATATAACAATATTAAAATTAGATTAGAGTCTCTATGTGATGGGGAAGAGGTAAGTGATTCTGTTAGGGTATCTGCTAAGTTTGTTCCCGCTTGTTCAGAAGTCAAAATCAGTGTACCCTTAAGTAATTGGGTATTTAACAGAGAATCGGCTTTCAATAGTGATCGAACAACAAAACCGTTAACAATTAAACTTACCGGTTATAATACTAGTTTTTCAAGTTTCAAAAAAATTGATTTAGAATATCGCTCTGCAACTGCGCCGAATTGGACTCGCTTACAAACATATTATGGTTCACAAAACTATTTTAATACTGCAACAGAAGTAGATAAAAAGTCATTAATAGGGGCTAATTCTACATTGACTTATAACTTCAATATTGATAGTACTTTCTTAGACGGAAAATATGAGATAAGAGCAAGAAGCACTTGTACTAACAATACCGAATATATTTCAGAAGTAATAGCCGGAACCGTTGATTTAAACGCACCTGTTAAATTTGGAACGCCATTCCCAACTGATGGAATCTCAGGCCCTGGCGAAGACTTAAAAGTAGGTTTTAATGAACCGGTTTCATATAATACTGCGAATAGCTTGATTCAAATAAAGGGTCAGACCAATCAATTGAAAATTGACCATAATGTTTCATTGTACTTTCAGGGAACAAATAATACTGCAGTAATTAATAATCCTAGAATTACTACTGGTGATTTTACCCTAGAATGTTGGATGAAGAATACCATCGGAAATGCAGGATCTGTGCTTGCCCAAAAAGATGGATTAAAAATTGAAATTATTGATGGTGCGCTTCAGTTTACAATAGGAGGAATTTCCGCATCCGCATCGTTGCCAACAGATGAATTATTCCATCATTTTACCTTTACACATAAAAATAGTACAGGAGATGTATCTATTTATATGGATGACAATGTTGTTGGTGCAAAAACAGGTTCACCCAATGTTCAGTTTAGCAATAATGAAGCGTTAGTATTTGGTGGAAATACATTCAATGGCAATATTCACGACTTACGTATTTGGAATAAAACCATTTCATTAACTGATGCTTATGCGAAAATGTATTCTAGGTTAAGTGGTAATGAAGCGAATTTGGTTGGATACTGGCCAATGGATGAAGGACGAGGTGATGTGGCAAATGATAAAGCTAGATATAAACATGCAATAGTAAAAGCAACGTGGGATATAAAGCCTAAAGGAACTTCTTATGAATTTACCAATAACCAATTTTTAAAATTAGATCAGGTAAACTATGTTGTTTTAACCAATGAGATGGATGCTACCATTTCTTTCTGGGTTAAAATACCGAACGCACAAGAAGCTACATTGTTTTCTAATGGAAAGGCAGATGGCTCAGATTTAAATCAACCAGATGGGTTTGATAATAAATGGGCTATTAACATTAATAATTCGGGTAACTTAACTTTTAACAGTGAAGGAAAGCAATACAATTTAACATCTCAATCTATTGCCGATAATACTTGGCATCATATTAGTTTATTGTTAAACAGACAAGGGGCATTAAAAACTTATGTAGATGCAGTTTCAGTTTCTTCAAATGTTGTAACAGCAATTGGAGGATTTAATGGCAATAGAATTTGGTTAGGAGCCAGAGGTGCACAAGATTTGGCTGGTGGTGAAACTGTTGATCGTAAATTTAATGGTAAAATTGATGAGTTTCAACTTTGGAATACGTTGAGAAATGAAGAGCAAATTAGTAGAGATCGTTTCTATGAAGTAGATGCTGAAAGCATTGGTTTATTATTATATGCAAGATTAAATTCGCCTGATGTTGTTTCTGGTAACGGACCAATGTATTATCATGCATATAGCAACAATACGGTTATTGCTGATCCTGCTTTAATAAATGGCGGCACTTTAAATTATTCGATTGATGCTCCTGCTATTAAGCCAGAAAGGGCATTGATAAACTTTAAGGTAAATAGGGTAATTAGTGGTAATGAAATGATCATAGACCCTGTTGTTACAGATATAGCATCTTTAGAAGGTCAGGTAGTTGATATAACTGTTCACAGAATGTATGATGCCGCTAACAATGAACAAATTTCACCAATTACATGGACTGCCTACTACAGAAAAAATGAAGTGAGTTGGTTCGCAGAAGGATACAATGAAATAGTAGATATTGTAAAAGAGGCTGGCGTAAGCAAATCTTTCGAAATTACCTTGTTGAATAAAGGTGGGAAAAATCATCCATTTACAATTGCAAATATCCCGAAATGGTTGAGTTTAGATAAGACTACTGGTATTATTGGACCCGATAGTAAAATAATTATAACTGCTACCATAGATAAAGATTATGCAAATGGAGAATATGCCGAAAATTTAAATTTACAAACTGATTTTGGATACGAAGAAAAATTACCTGTTAAGTTGCGCGTGCTTCCTAAAGAGCCTAATTGGGTGGTTAACCCTTCTAGCTTCGATAAAAGCATGACAATTGTTGGTAGAGTGAAAGTAGATGGCGCATTTTCTGAAGATTCTTACGATCAAATTGCAGCTTTCTATAACGATACTTTAGTTGGGGCAACTAAATTAGTTTATAATGCAGCTTATCAACAGTATTACGCATTTCTTACAATATATGGAAATGTATCTGGTGGAAATATTAAATTTAAAATTTGGGATGCATCTCAGGGTAAAATTGTTGAGGCTACTGTGAACACAAATGCATCTATTGTGTTTTTAGACAATGAAATTTTAGGCACACTAAGTACACCAGCTCTATTCGAAAATAGTGCACTTGTAGAACAAAATATTGCATTAAATAAAGGATGGTCTTGGATTTCGTTTAATGTAGTAGATCCTAACTTTAAAAAAATCAATGAACTCACCAAGAATCTACGATTAGAAACAAATGACAGAATAGTTAATGGAAATGCACAAGAAATTTATTCTAAAAATGTAAAACCAGCAACTTGGTCGGGTACAATGGATACCAGCGGATTATCTATAAATAAAATGTACAAAGTTTTCATGGCCAATGAACAGGTATTAACCATTAAAGGATCTATGGTTGATATTTCATCTTGGAATTTTCCAATTGCTAAAAATTGGAATTGGTTCCCTTTCCCATTGCCTGGTAATAGACTTACATCAGAGTCTCTCGCATATTTAGATGCCAGTGATGGTGATGTAATTAAATCTCAAAATCTATTTGCTATTTATGATCCATTAGTTGGTTGGACGGGCTCTCTGAAATACCTTGAACCAGGTAAAGGTTATATGCTGAAGTCGGCAAAAGACCAAACATTCAGGTTCCCAGCGTATTTAGTAAAAAATACAAGTATCGATAATCCAGGTTTGATTAATCAAATAAATGGGTTGGGTAAAAATAATATTGTGAATTATGGATCAAGTACAGTGCATAATTTTGCTACAGGTGAACCAGTAACTGTTAGTCAAGAAAATATCAAACCAGTGTTTAAACAGTATAGTCAAAACATGAATGCTGTTGTTTTATTGCCTAAAGGTTATACTGAATTAACCGCATACGATGAAAGTGGAAACCTAAAAGGTATCGCATCTCGCAAAACAGATGATGAGCTGACCTTTATTACTGTTTTTGGAGATAAATCACAAAATATTGACTTTTTTGTAAGCGATGGGTTTAATAAGAAAAAAACAACTACATCATTCGGATTTAAAAACAATGAAGTATTGGGTACTTTATCTAAACCATTGGTATTAAACTTTAGCGCAGAGCATTTACGCAGTTATCCTAATCCGTTTGCATCAGAGTTAACTATTGAATTAACAGCAGATAAATCGCAAAGTATATCCATTAAGATGTACTCGATAGCTAGCCAATTGGTATTTGAAAAAACAGTGAATATTCAAAGTGGATTGAATAAAGTGAAAATTATGCCAAATATAGCAGACGGTGTTTATTTGTTGCAAGTTCAAATGAATGGACAAACATTGTTAAATAAAGTCTTTAAGCAATCTGTATTAAATTAATTAAGAAGTAATGATAATTAATATATTCAATCGAAAAATAAAACAGCATGTAATATGTTTGATGTTGTTTGTTTTTTTGTTTATTAATACTGGTTTTACTCAATCACCCAATTGGTCAGTGAAAATAAACGACTTTCAATATACGATGACTTTTGTAGGATTTCTAAACATTGATGGAAGGATGCTGAGCAATACGAATGATAAGTTAGCGGCATTTGTAAATGGTGAATGCAGAGGAGTAACTAATTTAATTTACGTAGCAAATCAGAATAGGTACTATGCATATTTAACTATTTTTTCGAACAATGAAAATGAAATGGTGAATTTTAAAATATATGATTCTGAAAAAAACAGTATAAAAGATATTGCAAAAACAATACCTTTTAATGCTAGTGCACATTATGGAAATTTATTTCAGGCGTATAGTTTTGCAAATCCTGCGTTGAGTGCTTCTGCTGAAATTCTTGATTTTTCATTTAAAGACATTATTAGAAAGAACATTATCATCGATAGCTTTAAAGTAGGTATATATTTAGATAAGCAACTCATTGATGTAAGTGCTTTAAATGCAGTTTTTACCTTAAGTGCTGGTGCAAATGCATTCATTGAATCTATACCACAAGTTTCTGGCTCCAATAAAACAAATTTCACTAATTCAGTCATCTATCAGGTAAGGTCTGCAGATGAATCTGTAATAAAGGAATGGTCTGTAACCATCCATCCTGCAATAACCTACTATAAAAAGAATGTAGTTTGTTATGCAAAGGGTGAAATAAAGGTCGAATATCCTAGGGAAAGTGAAATTGTAGTATTGGAATTGAATGGTCAATTTTTAGTTTCACAACCTATTACTAAAGGACAAACAATTTTTACAAATTTATCGGCTGGAACATATAAAGTTAAGTTGGCAGGGGTAACAAAAGAAATCATACTTGCGCAACAATAATAAAAGTATCCAAATCTATAAATCTGTTTTTATTCATTAAATGATTTTAAATTGAAAATATATTTTAATTACTTACTGGTATTGATGATAATTTTAATGGTGAGTTGCAAAAAAAACATTTCACAAACTCAAATTGTTCCATTTACCATTACACCAACAAAAATTGCTTTTGTTTATGAAACAGGAGCTGCAATTGAAGCTGGTGCTTGTATTAATCCAAATACTAAATACGCAATTGCTATTTCTGCAACTATTGATGGTGTTGATACTACCGGTAAGGGATTAACAGTGAAATATACTTTTAATGGTAAACCAGATGAAATAACTTTTTTATCGACTGGTACTGAAATTAAAAAAGTATCGCTAATTAATGGAAACAATAATGCGCAATTAGTCGACAATAAGAAAGAAGCTAATTTATTTTATACTATCCAGGAATTCGAATTAGTTGATTAAATTTCTATTTAAAGTAATGATTAATTATTTGATCTGTAAATATTTTACTCCCTTTTCTATTTAAATGGGTATGATTATAAAACAGCGTAGAATCATTGTAAATGTTGCTGTTAAAATCTTGAAATTCTAGGTTGTATTTAAGAATATATTGGCTCAATATCTTTCTACTATTTTGGCCTGTTTTTTTAAAGGATGTATATGACTGCGGTGGGTGAAATAAGTGAAGTTTAATATTATTTGCATTACAATATATTCTAAATGAATCGATATATTTTAGATTATTAGTGTTGTATTGCTTCGTTGATGGATTATTCCAGATTGATTTCCAAGAATTATTTGCATTCCAAGTTAGATCCATTGCATCAAAACCGTATTTATATGTTTTAATATTATGCCAGTCGTAATTTTGGTGTCCTGTTAAATGCGAATACAAAATCTCTTTATACCTAAAATACCTTATCAAAGGGATGTAGGTTTCATAATCACTAAATCCATATTCTTCTTGAAATAATTTATTTAATTTAAGAGGGTCGTGGTAGATATAGGTTAAATAATTTTCCTGGCTATAAAATGTATTTTTATATATGTTCGAAATAAATTTATTATCAAATTGTAAAAATATTTCTTTTGGTGGGGTATTATACTTTAAATAATTTTTAAATTTATACCATAAGATATTAGCACCTCTTCCATCTTGTGTTAAATTATACACTTTTGAATTAGTTTTAAGGCTAATCAATTCGGCATTTATTTGAACCCATACTCTTGAGTTTCCTATAAAAAGCTTGTCATAATTTTGGTTCACAATAGTATGCCAGTTGGCATGAAATATATATTGTTTTTCTTTATTGTTTTTTTCTATTAACATTTCAAGCAAAAACGAAATAATAATCATTACTCCTATAAGTGTAATAAGCAAATATGAAAATTTTACAACAAATTTTTTCATGATATTATGTTATTTATATTTTTCATTTACATCATTCTATTTGATATGAATATTCTATGATGTAATACACTTTTTAATTTTCTCTGTTATCGATTAAAATTGAAAATAGATGAAATTTATTTTTGTGCCTTTTCGTAAAACCATAATCGCAATAATTAAAATTGCAATTACTATATATATAGTATGTCTGAGTAATGGAGATTCTATCATTCTTAGTTTCCTTTCATCCTTCCTAAACCACCAGTCTAATAATATTAATGGTACTATATAATAGAACATGTTTTTAAAGAGTAAAAATTCACCTAGGTTTGAAGTATTTGAAAATATGCTTTGAATATAGCCTATAGCATCTGTCACATTTCTATTTCTAAAAAAGATTCTAGCAAAGGAAATGAAACTAAATGTTAATGCCATTTGTAGAAATTCTTTGATAGTTGGATACTTTCTATCTGCAGCTACTATGGTATTTACAAATTTTCTGTTTTTATTTAAAACAAGCAATGGCAAAAAGCCACAAGCGTTTATGCCTCCCCAAATGATAAAATTCCAACCTGCACCATGCCAAAAACCACTTACTAAAAATATGATGAATATATTTTGAATACCTATTCGTTTTCCTTTTTTGGATCCTCCTAGTGGAATGTATAAATAATCTCTAAACCAAGTTGTTAAAGATAGATGCCATCTTCTCCAAAATTCTGCTACATCTCTCGAGAAATAGGGGAATTTAAAATTGCTTAATATTTCAAATCCAAATAATTTAGATGTGCCTATTGCTATATCTGTATAACCGCTGAAGTCTCCATAAATTTGAAAACTAAATCCAATCGCACCTAGAATTAAAGTTGTTGCATTGTGCGATGCGTAATTATTAAAAATTTCATCTACAGATGATGCCAAACTATCTGCAATTACCACTTTCTTAAACATACCCCAGAGAATCAATCTGCATCCTTCTACTGCTTGGTTGTAATTGAATTTTCTTTTTAATTGTACTTGTGGTAAAAAGTGGTTAGATCTTTCTATAGGTCCGGCTATCAATAATGGGAAAAAGCTTACAAATACTGCATATTCAATAAAGTTAGTAACAGGTTTTCTTTGACCTCTGTAAACATCAAATATGTAAGATATGCCGTGAAAAGTATAAAATGATATACCCACAGGCAATGCTAATTGTAATAAAATAGGATCTAAATGAATGCCTATTATTGCTGCTCCTTCTTGAAATTGTACAGCAAAAAAGTTATAATATTTAAATAAGCCCAGTATACCTAAGTTATTGATAAGTGCAATCCATAGAAATATTTTTGCCTTTGATTTATTAGGAGAAGCCACTGCAAATCCAAATAAATAATCTACAATTGTTGCTAATATCAATAAAATTAAAAACTTCCAACTCCACCAGCTATAAAATATATAGCTTGCTAATAGTAAAAGTATGTTTTGTTTAGCTGGAGTTTTATTAAATAAAAACCAATATAAAATAAATATTATTGGTAAAAAGATGAAGTATTCGGGGGAATTAAATAGCATCAGTTTAGCTTAGGATAGATTATTGGCTTCAATATATTTGACAAAGTAAACAAATTTAATATAGTGATTTGTAATTAATTTTTCATTAAAATAATCAAGTTGACTTGTTTTTTCAATTCATAAAATATATTAATTACGCTTCTTGAAAAAAAAACTTGCTGAGCTAATTATTTAGCAGTACATTTGCATTCTAATCAAAAATCGCGAGATAGAGCAGCGGTAGCTCGTCGGGCTCATAACCCGAAGGTCGGAGGTTCGATCCCTTCTCTCGCAACACAACCTTATAAAAAAGCCTCATATGAGGCTTTTTTATTTTAACTTAGTATCATTAAATGAACCACAACCAATAAATAATCTATTATCCTTTACGATATAGGCTAGTTGATGGTACAAAATAATTGTAATATATACATGAAATCCGGCTTTGTAAACATATTTGGCAAACCTAATGCCGGCAAAAGCACACTATTAAATGCTTTGATAGGTGAGAAAATGGCAATTGTTTCTCCTAAAGTGCAAACTACTCGCCATCGAATCAAGGCTTTTTTAAATAAACCGGGCGAATATCAAATCATTTTTTCTGATACTCCTGGTATTATTGATCCAAAGTATAAACTCCATCAGAAAATGATGGATTCTGTGAAAAGTGCTTTAGAAGATGCTGACTTGGCACTGTTGATGGTGGATGCCAATGAGTCGTTTGAAGAATGTGATGCGATCTTTTCTTCCTTAAAACTTAAAGTTCCTGCTTTGTTGCTATTAAATAAAATAGATATTGCAGGTAATGGACGAATTGCTTTGGCCGAGTCTTTTTTTGGAACTAAACCCTATTGTAAAAAAGTAATTAAAATTGGTGCTTTAGAAAAATTGCATCTCAATAAATTATTAACAGCAATTGTAGAAATTTTACCAGAAGGAGTGCCATTCTACAGTGAGGATGATTTAAGTGATTTACCTACTAAGTTTTTTGTTGCAGAAATGATTCGTGAAAAAATTTATGAACTTTTTGCCGATGAAATACCATACCACACAGCCGTAATGGTCAATGAATTCAAAGAAAAAGAGTCATTGATAAAAATTCAGGCCGATATTATTGTTCATAGAGAAACACAAAAAGCAATTATTATTGGTGAAAAAGGAAAAATGATTCGACAAATTGGGATGGATGCAAGAAGGGATATCGAAACATTTCTTCAGCAAAAAATATTTTTAGAGCTATTTGTCAAAGTACGTCCTAGATGGCGCGATAATGATTTACAATTAAAAGAATATGGCTACCAATAAAACGGAGCTGATTACCTCACCATTATATTAGAATAAATGAGTTACACTGTTGCAATTGTAGGAAGACCTAATGTAGGAAAAAGTACTTTTTTTAATAGATTACTTGAACAAAGAAAAGCCATAGTAGATGATATTAGTGGCGTTACACGTGATAGGCAGTATGGTGTAGCAGATTGGAACGGCAAAGTTTTTAACTTAATAGATACGGGAGGATTTGTTCCCCAAAGCGAAGATATTTTTGAAACTGAAATACGCAAACAAGTTAAAATTGCCATCGATGAAGCCAATGCCATTGTTTTTATGGTAGATGTCGCAACCGGAATCACTGATTTAGATGAAGCAATGGCCGACCTTTTGCGCAGAAGTAGTAAACCTGTTTTTGTGGTGGTAAACAAGGTCGACAATGGCACTCGTGAATTAGAAGCAACTGAATTTTATAGCCTTGGTTTTGAGCATACTTTTTTTATCAGCAGTATTTCTGGGAGTGGAACAGGCGACTTGTTAGATGCAGTTGTTGAAGATATTTCTATAGTTGAAGTAGATGATACGCTTAGTGAAAATCAACTACCTAAATTCGCAATTATTGGCCAACCAAATGTAGGTAAATCTTCTCTTTTAAATGCACTAATAGGTGAGGAGAGAACTATAGTGAGTGATATCGCCGGAACAACTCGCGACACAATTCATACACATTATAAACTTTTCCAAAAAGAGTTTATGTTGATTGATACTGCCGGTATCCGAAAGAAGAGCAAAGAAAAAGACGACTTAGAGTTTTACTCTATTATTCGTGCAATTAAAGCAATGGATGAGGCCGATGTTTGCTTACTTGTACTAGATGCCCATAAAGGTATAACAGCACAGGATATTACCATATTCAGCTTGGCTGCTCGTAAAGGAAAGGGAATAGTGGTTTTGGTGAATAAATGGGATTTAGTAGAAAAAGAAACTAATACTGCTAGAGACTATGAAAAAGTACTTAAACAAAAACTAGCTCCATTTAATGATGTGCCTATATTATTTATTTCTGTTACTGAAAAAACCAGAATTTTTAAAGCGATTGAAATGGGCTTAATGGTTTATGAAAGTAAAATGAGAAAAATTCCTACTTCTCAACTAAATGAAGTAATGCTAAAAGCTGTTGCAAATTACCATGCCCCGGTTGTTAGAGGGCACTCAATCAAAATAAAATTCGTTACACAACTCCCTACCCACGTGCCTTCATTTGCCTTTTTTACCAACTTCCCAGATGATATAAAAATGCCATATAAAAATTATTTAGAAAATCAATTAAGGGCAAATTTTGACTTCAAAGGAGTGCCAATTAGAATATTTTTTAGAAAAAAATAAAAAAAATATTCGTTAAAATTTGGAAAATTGAACAGGTACATTATCTTTGCCACCATTCAAAAACCAAAAAAAACAAGTACAAATGAAAAAAGTATTCGCAATTCTAGCTGTAGCAGGTTTAATGACTGCTTGTAACAATGCTGACAAAGCTGCTGCAACAACTGATTCTGCTGCTGTAAAAGTTGATTCTGCTGCTGCAACAACTGATTCTGCTGCTGCAACAACTGATTCTGCTGCTGCAAAAGTTGATTCTGCTGCAAAGAAATAAGATAATACTAAGTACTCGTTACTTTATATTACTTCTTGCAAGAAGGTCCTCTCGATTTATCGAGAGGATTTTTTTTTGTGCCACTTTGTACCACAATCTTCATATTAATGTAATGGCATTAATATTGTTTATAAATTACTTCTTTATTATTCCTGCTTTTTTGGAATATTGAATGACACTTTGACTAAAGAAAATGATATGTTGAAAGAGAAACTACCTTTTAGACTAGATGATGACACTGATTTTATGCCGATTATTCCGATGAATGAACAGGAATCTGAGCAAGACAAAGCAATGATTATCCCTAATGAATTGCCTATATTACCGCTTAGAAATACGGTATTGTTTCCTGGTGTTGTGTTGCCTATTACAGTTGGTAGAGATAAAAGTATCAATGCAGTAACCGATGTGTATAAAACCGATAAATTAATTGGTGTTATTTCTCAAAAAGATCCCAATATTGAAGAACCAGAAGCACATGATCTATGTAAAATAGGTACGGTAGCTAAAATAGTAAAACTCATTAAAATGCCCGATGGTGGAACCACCATCATCATTCAAGGAAAAAAAAGATTTGAATGGCAAAAAATGATCAGTGATGACCCCTATTTCAAGGCTACCATTCAATTATTTGAAGAAGAAGAAGCGCCAGATACTGCCGACTTTAAAGCGTATATAAGTTCAATTAAAGATTTAGCTACTCAAATTATTCAGCTATCTCCTAATTTGCCAACAGAAGCCTCTATTATTCTTAAAAATATAGAAAACCCTAGTTTTCTTATAAATTTCGTAAGCAGTAATCTTAATAGTGATATTGTTGAAAAACAATCTTTGCTTGAAATACATGACATTAACGACAGAGCCGTTAGATTAGTTCATATTCTTCAGCGCGATTTGCAGTTTGCAGAATTAAAAGATAAGGTTACTAATAAAACCAGAACAGAACTTGATAAGCAGCAACGCGACTATTTCCTTCAACAACAATTGAAAAGTATAAAAGAAGAATTAGGCGGCGATACGAATGAACGGGAAATTGCAGAAATGAAAAAAAAGGCAGAAGCCAAGCAATGGCCAGAAGCTGCTAAAACGGCATTCAAATCAGGGATTCAAAAATTGGAAAGAATGCACCCTTCTACACCAGATTATTCTGTTGTATATAATCACCTCGATTTAATGCTGGATTTGCCCTGGGATGATCATACTGCCGATAATTATGACTTGAAAAACGCAAAAAAAATATTGGACATCGATCATTATGGAATGACCAAAATCAAAAGTCGAATTCTAGAATACCTTGCTGTTTTAAAACTAAAAGGCGACATGAAAAGTCCGATTTTATGCTTTTTAGGACCTCCCGGTATAGGAAAAACATCTTTAGGTCGCTCAATTGCGCATGCAATAGGAAGAAAATATGTACGTCTAAGTTTGGGGGGATTGCACGACGAAAGCGAAATTAGAGGGCATCGTAAAACCTATATTGGAGCAATGCCCGGTAGAATTATTCAAAACATTAGAAAATGTAAGTCATCAAACCCCGTAATGATTTTAGATGAAATTGATAAAATCGGTAGCGATCTTAGAGGTGATCCTTCTTCTTCCTTATTAGAAGTACTTGATCCCGAACAAAATCACACTTTTTATGATAATTACCTTGAATTGGAGTATGATTTAAGTAAAGTGCTTTTTATTGCCACAGCCAACAATATTCAAAATATTCAACCAGCATTGCGCGATCGATTAGAAATCATTGATTTAAGTGGATATGCTATCGAAGAGAAAATTGAAATTGCAAAACGCCATCTTTTACCTAAACAAAAAGAAGCACATGGCTTAGGTAAAGCAAATATTAAAATAAATGATAAGGTAATTGAGAAAATTATTGAACAATATACTCGCGAAAGTGGTGTTCGTGAATTAGATCGACAATTGGCTTCTATTATGCGTTTTCAGGCTAAAGAAATGGCACTTAAAAATAAAGTGAAACCATCTGTCTCAGCCAATGATGTGGAAACCATTTTAGGCCATGCCAAATACAATAATGAAATGTATAAAATAGCCAATATGCCCGGTGTGGTAGTAGGATTGGCATGGACCTATGTAGGAGGTGATATTCTATTCATCGAAACAATTTTAAGTGATGGTAAAGGGGAACTGAAATTAACCGGCAACCTAGGCAATGTAATGAAAGAAAGTGCCACCACTGCACTTAGCTTCATTCAGGCAAATGCCAAAAAAATGGGTATTGACGCAACACTGTTTCAAAAGAAAAATATTCACATTCACGTTCCTGAAGGTGCTGTTCCGAAAGACGGCCCAAGTGCAGGTATTACTATGCTTACATCTTTAACTTCTGCATTTACTGGTCGTAAAGTAAAACCTTTTCTAGCTATGACAGGTGAAATCACTTTGCGTGGCCAAGTGCTTCCTGTTGGTGGTATTAAAGAAAAGGTATTAGCTGCCAAGCGTGCTGGTTTAAAGGAAATTGTACTGTGCTATTTAAACCAAAAAGATGTAGATGAAATTGAAAGTGAATTTATTAAAGGGGTAACCTTTCATTATGTAAAAACCATGCAACAAGTAATTGATATTGCTTTGGTTTAGCGAATAACTTTTAGAAGAATTTGGTTAGCTTTATTATTACATGCAGCGCAGATTCCTTTTAAGTATATATTTATTGGTCACTGCCACCAGCTGTTTTTCACAAACACTTGGTGGCAATGCTGTTTTTAATTTTATTGCTCAACCTAATACTGCACAATCAGCAGCATTAGGAGGTGTTAATATATCTGCTATTTCTAAGGATGTAGGCATGGCTTTTCATAACCCTGCATTGTTAAAGAATGAAATGAGTAATCAATTGAATTCCTCCATACTTTCTTTCATTGCCGGCATTCAACAATATTCTATTACCTATTCAAAGCATTTAGCGAATTGTAATTTGAACATAGGGGGGGGGATTTTATACCTTAATTATGGCAGCATTACTCAAACTGATGCTGCAGGCTTCATTATGGGTACTATCCGGCCAACAGATTATGTTGCACAAATAATGGTAGCTAAAAATTATAAAAATCATTTTAGAATAGGCGCTACTACAAAACTCATTCAATCGCATTATGGCCAATATCAATCTTCGGGAATTGCTGTTGATATTGGGCTTACTTATTTTAATGAGGCAGCTCAATTACAAACAAGCCTGGTGATAAAAAATATGGGTACTCAACTAAAAAGTTACGCCCCTAATGCGTCTAAAGAAGAATTGCCATTTGATGTACAATTAGGCATTAGTAAAAAATTACTTAATGCTCCGATGCAATTTTCATTAACAGCTCATCATCTTCAACAGCTGAATATATATTATGATGATACTACATTCAATGCATTTGAAGGTAATCTAAAAAAAGAAAATCTTACTCAAAAAATACTTTCTCATCTTATTCTTGCCTCACAATTTTATATTACTGATAAAATTGAGCTTTCCGCAGGGTTTAATTTTTTACGTAGTCAAAGCTTAAATGCATATGGTACACCTAATGGCCTCAATGGTTTTTCTTTTGGTACGGGCGTTATCATGAAAAAAATGCAGGTACGCTATGCAACTGGATTATACCAGCAGCATTTTACCCACCACTTCTCATTGAATTTTAATTTGGCTGGAAAAAATTTATGATAGTTGAAAGTTTTGTATACCAATGAAAAGGGCTTCCTTAAATCAATCAAGAAGCCCTTTTCAATAAATCACTATAAATCAAATTGTATGCCTTGGGCCAATGGTAAATGCGTTCCCCAATTAATGGTATTTGTTTGACGACGCATATATGCTTTCCAAGCATCACTACCGCTTTCTCTTCCACCTCCTGTTTCTTTCTCTCCTCCAAATGCTCCGCCAATTTCCGCACCGCTGGTGCCTATGTTAACATTGGCTATTCCACAATCACTTCCACTGGCCGATAAAAATTGCTCTGCTTCGCGCATATTCAACGTCATGATTGCAGATGATAATCCTTGTGGAACATTGTTTTGTATGGCAATTGCTTCGTCTAATGTTGTATATTTCATTACATACAATATTGGTGCAAAAGTTTCATGTTGTACGATGGCCAATTCATTAGTAACTGCAGCAATACATGGTTTTACATAACAATTGCTTTCTATGCTAGGAGATGTATAAACACCGCCTTCTACTAAAAATTTACCCCCTTGTTGCTTACATTGTTCAATGGCATTTAAATACATGTTCACTGCATCTTGGTCTATTAATGGACCAACATGATTATTGGTATCTAAAGGATTACCAATTTTAAGTTGCTCATATGCTTTGCATAGTTTAGCAGTAAATACATCATATACCGATTCGTGTATAATAAGCCTTCTAGTGGTCGTACATCTTTGACCTGCTGTACCCACCGCACCAAAAACTGCACCAATCAACGACATGTCTAAATCCGCATGCTGTGAAATAATAATTGCGTTGTTACCGCCTAATTCTAAAATTGTTTTACCTAAGCGCTCTGCTACTACAGCGCTGATGGCCTTTCCCATTCGGGTAGATCCTGTTGCCGAAATAAGTGGTAAGCGTTGATCATTGCTCATCCATTCGCCAACTTCTCTCGCACCCTGAATAAGGCAGTTCACGCCTTCAGGAACATTGTTTTTTACAAATATTTCGGCAACAATATTTTGAACCGCAATACCACATAATGGTGTTTTTTCACTCGGCTTCCAAATAGTAGTATTGCCACAAATCCATGCTAATGCAGCATTCCAGCTCCATACTGCTACCGGAAAATTGAATGCCGAAATAATCCCTACAACACCCAATGGATGCCATTGCTCATACATTCTATGCAATGGACGTTCACTGTGCATGGTTAAACCATATAGTTGACGCGACAAGCCTACAGCAAAATCACAGATATCAATCATCTCTTGCACCTCTCCATATCCTTCTTGCAAGCTTTTTCCCATTTCATAACTTACTAGTTTGCCAAGCGATTCTTTATGGTGTCTTAATGCTTCACCTACTTGTCGTACAATTTCACCTCTTTTAGGTGCAGGCCATTTTTTCCACTCATTGGCCGCTTGTAATGAGGTGCTAACTACTTTTTCATACGCAGATTTATCCGCCGATTTAGTTGTGCCTATTTTCTTTCCATCTACAGGTGAATAAGATTCAATTGCAGCACCATTGCTTTCTATCCATTGTGTTCCTGTTGATACGCCTTGATTGGCTGATTGAATGTTCAGGTCTTTTAAGAATTGCATGCATCATTAATTTGATGCAAAGGTAAGGATTAGTAGATGACCTAATTAAAATGAATCAATCTTTTGCAGTAAGTTCATCATGTAAATGGTGGATTAATCCATCCGCAAGCCCAATTTTTGGTACATAGATATCTTCAATTTCTGCCCAGCGCATTACATTGATATAAGTTTGCAAGGCCGGTACAATAACATCGGCCCTGTCTTTGCGAAGTTTGTATACATTGATTCTTTCTTCTAAACTAACACTTTCCAACTCTTTATAATAGTCTTTTAATAAACTGATTGGGAGGGGCTTCCCATCTTTTTTCTTGCTCAACGAAAACACTTTGTTGATATTTCCACCTGTGCCAATGGCAATTATTTTTTTATACCCTTTTGTCTTTTGTTTGATAAAATCTTTGACTTCCTCCCATTTACTATTGCTAACCATATTTTTTAATAACCTGATAGTGCCGATGTCAAAAGATTTTTTAAAAACTAAATGCCCATCAGTAAAAAAAGTAAGTTCAGTACTCCCGCCACCAACATCAATATACAAATAACTGTTGTTCTTATCTAACAACTCTGCAATGTGATTTTCATTGATAATGGAAGCTTCCAATTCACCACTAATTATCTCAATTTCAATACCAGTTTCGTTTTTTATACTTTGTATAATTTGCGCACTGTTGCCTGCATCTCGCATGGCACTTGTGGCACATGCAATGATATGATCTACTTGGTATACAGTTAATAAATGACTATACGCTTTCATTGTCTGCATCATCATTAACACTCTTTCGGTTGAAATAACCCCATATTCAAATACATCAAATCCCAATCGCAAAGGAACTCTTATTAAGTTCAACTTATTAAATTGTGTAATACCATTTTTATCTTGATTTACTTCAACAATTAATAATCTTGCTGCGTTACTTCCAATATCAATTGCTGCCAGTTTCACCAGTTGTGTTGTTTTTTTTGAATAAATAATTATATGTTTCTATTTGTGATCGGTTTTTCTTGCCTGATGAAGATACATAGTTGTTGGCTAATTTTCCGTCTAATATTCTAGCTTTTACGTTGTCTTTTAATTGAATGTTAATGATATCTATTATTTCTCTTTTAATTAACGGATCTATAATCGGAATTGCCGCCTCTATTCGATGGTCTAAGTTCCTAATCATCCAATCGGCGCTCGATATATATACGCGCTCATTACCCAAATTATGAAAAATCATTACCCTGGCATGCTCAAGGTATTCGTCTACAATACTAATTGCTGTTAATGGATTTTTTGTCTTTTTGTCATTCATGACCGGACAAAAAATTCCCCTGATGATTAAATGAATGGATACTCCTGCTGCATGCGCGGTATATAACTTTTCTATTAGTTGTTGATCACTCAATGCATTCACTTTTAAAGTGATGGAAGCTTCTTTCCCCTCTTTTTTATTTTTTATTTCTTTGTCTATTAATGCGATGATTTCTTTCCGCATATTCAACGGACAAACTAACAATGTTTTGCACAATTGCAATTGTTTAATACCTGTTTTCCAATTGGCTAAATAAGTAAAAATTTTACCAATATCGGACATCACATTTTTATTACTTGTTAATAAACAATGATCTCCATAAACTCTAGCTGTTTTTTCATTTAAATTACCTGTACTTACAAAACCATATTGAATTATTTTTTTTGATTTTTGTCTAGTAATTAAACAAAGTTTCGCATGTACTTTCATAGAAGGTACACCTAATAATACAATTATACCCTCTTCCTCTAAAATGGTTTTCCATTCTAAGTTGGCCTCCTCATCAAATCTCGCTTTTAATTCAAGCATAACAACTACCTCTTTGCCATTTCTCGCTGCATTAACCAATGCATTGATGATTTTTGAATGAGGTGCTAATCGATAAGCAGTAATTTTAATAGACGTTACTGTTGGGTCTATTGCAGCTTCACGTAACAAATCTATAATTGGATCAAATGAATGATAAGGAAAATTTAAGAGCACATCATTTTCTAAAATGATATCCGTAACTCTTTGAGCACTTTGTAAAGATTTTGGAATAAATGAAAGTCTTCTGGTACTTTTTTCATTAAATATATTGGGGAAATCCATAAAGTGCCTAAAGTTATGAATTCGTCCACCTGGTATAATATTGCTTTTTCGATGTAGGTTGAGTCTTCTTATTAAATATTCTAAAATGCCTGCATCCATTGCTTTATCGTATACAAATCTTACCGGCTTTCCTTTTCTTCTGTTTTTAATACCCTTCTCAATTTTTTGGGCAAAAGTGGTACTAATATCATTGTCTATATCAATCTCTGCGTCTTTTGTTACTTTAAAAATATGCGCATCAAAATAATCATACCCAAAATAGGAGAATATAATCGGCAAATTAAACCGGATAACATCTTCCAATAAAATGATTTGTTTTTCTTCTTTTTTTGAAGGCAGAATAATGAACCTACCTACTGCCGTTACAGGTACCTCTATTAACGCATATTTTTGTTGATAGGCCGAATTTTTTTTGCGCATTACTACACCTAAATAAATGCTTTTGTCTCTCAGATAGGGGAGTTGTGCAAGACTTTCAATCATCAGTGGGATAATGTTTGCACGAACTTGTTCATCAAAAAAATGTTTTACAAATATTTTTTGTTCTTTGTTGAGTTGTTTTTCGGTGACTAAACTAATATGTTTTGTTTTCAACTCTTTTACAATACCTTCCCATATTCTGTTGAATTCATTTTGATGTTGTAAAACAATTGTTTGGATTTGATCTAAAATTTTTTGAGGATCGTTTTCAATATGTTCATTTAATTTCGCTTCTTTTTCTTTGAATTCTATCATGCGTTTTAAGGTAGCTACCCTAACCCTAAAAAATTCATCCGAATTATTTGAAAAAATGCCTAAGAATCGAATGCGCTCTTTGAGGGGAACTGTGTGGTCATTTGCTTCTTGTAATACCCTTGCATTAAAACTTAGCCAACTAATATCCCTTTGAATTAATTGCAATTTTGCCATAATTCAAATTTACACATTCGCATTGATGCGCTAATGTTAAGAATTTATCAATTAATTATGAGTAAGATGATTTGATTTGTTGAATAATGCCTGTAGTTGAGAAGCCTTCTACTATAGGGTTAATTACTACTCGACCACCATTTGCTAAAACTTCTTTTGATCCCACAATTTGATCAATTGTATAATCACCCCCTTTTACAATAACATCAGGCATTAAGGTTTTGATGAGGTTAAGCGGAGTATTTTCATTGAATATAATAACTGCATCTACTGCTACCAAATTACTTAAAAGCATAGAGCGGCTTAACTCATTGTTAATCGGTCTCTCAGGTCCCTTTAATTGTTTTACACTCGCATCACTATTCACCCCAATAATTAAAATATCGGCTTCTTTTGCAGCTTCATTTAACGAAAAAATATGTCCTTCATGTAATATGTCGAAGCAACCATTGGAAAATGCAATTGTTTTGCCAATGACTCTCCAGGCAGCTACTTTTTTTTGTAAGTCGGTTAACGAGAAAATTTTATCCGATATGGCTGCTACTGCTTTCATTCTTATTTTTTTTGTTGTACCAAGGCAATAAACTAAGTGATATAAATCCTACGATTAATACGATGATAAATTGTGCAAACCATTGAAGAGTGCCATTGGCAAAGCCCAATTCAAATGGTATTCCGTTCTTTTCTAATACTTTAGCTAAAAAAAATGCGTAGGCGCCAATGCCTCCTGGTGTTACAATCATTCCAATACTGGCAAATGCTAAGGCCGATAGTGCAGCCGGCAATCCCAACTGTTCGGTGCCACTCGTTGCCAATAATCCAACCCATGTGCCCGCAATATATAAAACCCAAATAGATAGGCTTAATAAAATAAACAATCCTTTTTGTTGTAATTGTTGGATGCTTTTTAATCCTTCCCAAATCCCTCTTAAAATCTTTTTAATGGCTGTTACAACGCTCAAATGATTTAATTTATTGAACAAAAACCGAATTAAAACAATCCCTATAATGATAGTCATAAGGAAAATATAAAATTTGGTTGATGTAAAATCCCATTTTTTATTAACTAAAACCTCATTCAGTAATTGATGGGCATAATCACCTATAATTTCATACTGACAAATAAAGGCAATTAAAAACACCAAAGCAAGGCAAATGACATCAAAAGCCCGCTCTATTAAAATGGTTCCGATTAATTTGTCGGCAGGCACTTTCTCGTATTTTGCTAATAATGTACATTTTAGCACTTCTCCTAACCTGGGAACAGCTAAGTTGGCCAAATACCCTATCATTACAGAAAAAAAAATGTTCGGGAGTTTAGGTGTAAATCCCATGGGTTTCATTAATATTTTCCATCGTATGGCTCTTAATATATGACTTAATGACAATATGATAAAAACAGGGATCATCAACCAATAGTTAGCTGTACTTAGTGATCGTTTAAATTCAATCCATTTTTCGGCAGGTATTTGTTGTAAACTCCACCAAACTAAAAAAATACCAATTCCTAAAAAAAATAAATATTGTAGTACAGATGTCCACTTAATTTTCATTTGATAATATTAATTGATTTCAACCAAATTGAAGCTAACTAAAATGATTGTCGGCAAGTATTCATTGTATAATTACAAAATGCATTCATTTGACAAATTGTCGACGTACAATACCCTATAAATTACCTCCTAATCAATCATCTTTGCAAAGCTACTTGTTCTTTTCCTCTATTCCAATACATAAAATATGGATCTAACTAATTGATTATTAATGTGAAGTTGGGTATTTCTTGCTTTTTGCCTTATTATTAGTAACTTTGCACTCTTATTTAGGGCAAGGTTCGATAAAAAAGCACATTTAATGTCAACAAAGAAAAGGATTTTATTCATTGCCACAGAGATGTCTCCATATTTGGAGTTAACTGAGTTTGCGGAAATCATCAACAAACTGGCCATCAAAAGTAATGATAGTGGGTTAGAAGTGAGGTGTATTATGCCTCGATTTGGCGTGATTAATGAACGTAGACATCGTTTACACGAAGTGGTTCGTTTGTCTGGCATCAATGTAACTGTTGATAGCGATGATTATCCCCTGCAAATTAAGGTTGCTTCACTCCCTAATGCACGTTTACAGGTATATTTTTTAGAAAATGAGGATTTTTTTAAGCGCAAACATACATTTCATGATGAAAATGAAAATTGGTTTGCCGACAATGACTTACGCACCGTTTTCTTTTGTAAAGGGGCTTTAGAAACAGTTAAAAAATTCGGATGGCCTCCAGATTTAATACATTGTAGCGGCTGGATGAGTGGTTTAATACCAGCATATATAAAAACGGCATATAAAAAAGAACCGGTGTTTAGTAATAGTAAAGTTATTTTTACCATTGGGGAAAATACGTTTACCGAAAAATTAGGCGATAATTTTTTGAATATTGCAACGATTAATGCCAATATTACTGAAAAAGATTTAGCACCATTTAAAGATGCCGACAATACTGCTTTGTTCAGGGGTGGGGCTCATTATGCTGATGCCGTATCTTTCGGTTCCGATAAAATAGATAACAAATTGTTAGCTGAGTTTGCAAAGGTAAAAGGGAAAAAAATAGTACCTTTTAAAGGTTGGGACTCCGATTTAACAGAGTATTTAGAATTGTACAACGATCTTGCAGGCAAGTAATTACCAGAACATGCATTTAACTTCTACACTGCGCACCATTGCTTTTATTTCGGGAATATTTTTATTCTCTATTGTGGCTTGTACCAGAATATCTTCTACCGAATTGGGAGGAGAACTCATTCCTACTATTGATGGAGTGAATACTTTTGATACTACCCTCGAATTGATTACAGATAGTTTCGAAGAGAGTGATACTACAAGAATTTATAAGACAGATGCCCATGTTTTGGGTATTCTATCTAATGATCCTATATTTGGAACTACTGCTGCAAGCCTTAATTTTGAGCTGTTGCCTACTTTTTTTCCTTTTGCTTTTTCAGGCACAAAGGACAGTACAAGTGTGGATTCTGCCGTTTTAATTTTAAGTTGTAAAAGTTTCTATGGAGATTCAATGCAATCCCTTCGCTTGAATGTACAGGAAATAAGCACTAATACACCATTGGATCCATATAAAGTATATCCTGCTAATTTTCCTCAACTATATCCAATTTCTACAGTTGGAAACTTAGCCGATACTAAAGTAGTTGATATCAGAAGACTAGGTGATTCTGTTTACAATAGATTTGAAAGTGCAAATTATCAAATTAGAATTCGTTTGAAAGACGCTTTTGCTAAGAGATTGATTCTCTCTTATGATTCTACAAACGCTTATCACAGTGATACAACTTTCCGTGCTAATTTTGGCGGATTTTCAATTAAACCGGAGGTGGGTAATGCAGCCAATGCATTGTTGTACATCAACTTAACCGATACCAATTCCAAATTGGGACTTTATTACAATACAAAATCAACCGGATCATTAACGCGTGATACATTAGTTAGTTATTTTCGATTGAATACTTATGCTTCGGGAGATATCAACTATATTACCAGAAACAGAGCTGGAAGCGAGGTAGCCAATAGATTAACTACTACCTCTAAGCCAGATTCAATTGTTTATGTTCAAACTTCACCTGGTACTTATGCCAGAATAAAAGTTCCGGCATTACAAAACCTGAGTAATAGGATTATTCATCGTGCCGAACTAATTGCAGAACAAGTACCTGATGATGCTAACCTAAATACCATCGATAAACTTATGTCGCCTCCTGGCGTATTATTGTTGAGTGCTTGGGATTTCTCTAAATCAATGAAAAGAAATATACCCAATGATTTTGTGTACGGAACAAGTGGATTGCCCAATACAGCTACATTTGGCGGGTATTTGTCCTATAAATCTGTTCCTGGATATGATCAAATTGCTACATACAATTTCAACTTAACCAGGTATGTTCAGGGAATCGTTTCCAGAAAAGATTCTTCTTTTGTGCTGCGTTTATCTGCACCTGCAAACGACTCTATTAGCTATATAGCACCTTATCCAAATCTTACAGCTGCTCAAACCTATTATTTAACTCCATCAATAGGAAATAACGTAGCAGACGGACGCATTCGTTTGGGTGGTGGTACGCATTCCAGATTCAGGATGCGATTGCGTATTGTTTATTCAAAAATTTAATAAGAGAAATACTACCTTTGCTTTTTTTAAAAAATCTATAAACTATAACAAATGTCTTATTTATTTACTTCTGAAAGTGTATCTGAAGGGCATCCGGATAAAGTTGCCGATCAGATTTCTGATGCATTAATCGATAATTTTTTAGCCTTCGATGCTAAATCAAAAGTGGCTTGTGAAACTTTAGTAACCACTGGTCAGGTTGTATTAGCTGGGGAAGTAAAGTCAAAAGCTTATTTAGATGTACAAGAAATTGCACGTGGTGTAATACGAAAAATTGGTTACACTAAGAGTGAATATATGTTTGAAGCAAATAGTTGCGGAATTTTATCTGCAATTCATGAGCAAAGTGCCGATATTAACCAAGGTGTAGATCGTAAGAATAAAGAAGACCAAGGTGCAGGAGATCAAGGTATGATGTTTGGCTATGCTAACAATGAAACCGATGATTATATGCCATTGGCTTTAGATCTAGCACATAAAATTTTAATTGAACTTGCTGCTTTAAGAAGAGAAAATAAGGCAATTAAATACCTTCGACCAGATGCAAAGAGCCAAGTTACATTAGAATATGATGATAAAAACCGTCCAGTAAGAATCGATGCAATTGTTGTTTCTACCCAGCATGATGATTTTGATTCAGAAGCAAAAATGTTGGCTAAGATAAAAGAAGATATTATTAATATTTTGATTCCTCGTGTCAAATCAAAATACAAAAAATACGCAAAATTATTCAACAATAATATTAAATACCATATCAATCCTACTGGTAAATTTGTTATTGGTGGTCCACATGGTGATACTGGCCTAACTGGTCGTAAAATCATTGTAGATACTTATGGTGGTAAAGGTGCACATGGTGGTGGTGCATTTAGTGGTAAAGATCCTAGTAAAGTAGATCGTTCTGCTGCTTATGCAACAAGACATATTGCTAAAAACCTAGTTGCTGCAGGTGTTGCCGACGAAATTTTAGTACAGGTTTCCTATGCAATTGGCGTGGCTAAACCCACTTCTATTAACGTAAATACTTATGGAACTGCTAAAGTGAAAAAAACGGATGGCCAAATTGCTAAATTAGTAGAGCAAATATTTGATATGCGCCCTTACTTTATTGAGCAACGTTTAAAACTTCGCAATCCTATTTATAGCGAAACTGCTGCTTATGGTCATATGGGTCGTAAAAGTGAAGTGGTAACCAAAACGTTTAAATCTCCAGATGGTAAGGAGAAAAAAGTAAAAGTTGAATTATTTACTTGGGAAAAATTAGATTATGTGTCGAAGGTGAAGAAAGCCTTTGGTATTTAATCAAACAATAATATCAACAAAAACAACCTCTACTCACCTGATAGAGGTTGTTTTTGTTTAAGCATATCATTAATTATTGCAGTTGTTTCAATGGATGGATACATTAAATTCCACAGCTATCGATGCATCTAGGCAATGATTTTGAAGGTTATTTTAAATTAGTCATTTGTTGGATATGTATTTATATATTACTAATTTTACTCCCCTTCTCCAATAAGAAAAAATTTAGTAATGGAATCAAACCCTTGGAAAATCAAATCAGAAAAAAACATATATGATAATCCTTGGATAAATTTAACTGAATACCAAGTGGTAAATCCAAATGGGGGTGATGGGATTTATGGCAAAGTACATTTTAAAAATACTGCAATTGGTATAATGGTGTTAGATGATCAATTGAATACTTATTTGGTTGGTCAGTTCAGGTTTCCACTAAACGCTTATAGCTGGGAAATTCCCGAAGGAGGCTGTCCGCTTGGAACAGACCCATTACTTAGCGGAAAAAGAGAATTATTAGAGGAAACCGGATTATTGGCAGCACAGTGGGATTATTTATTTGCAATGCATTTATCTAATTCGGTTAGTGATGAAAAAGCAATTGTATATTTGGCCAGAACGCTTACTCAAAGTGTAGCCGAGCCTGAGGATACTGAAAAGCTTACCATTAAAAAAGTGCCATTTTTTGAAGCAGTGAAAATGGTTGAAAACGGAGAAATTTCTGATTCAATGAGTGTAGCTGCCATCTTTAAAATTCAAGTTTTGTTGGCTCAAGGAAAATTGTTGTAATACATTTGCACATGGCACTAAAACAAAGTTCGTTAATTATTGGCAGGCAACCTTTAGTTGAAGCCCTTCAATCCGGAAAAGCAATTGATAAAATCCTTCTCCAGAAAAATGCGAACGGTGAAGTTATTCAATCTATTCGATCTCTTTCCCGTGAACATAATATCCCAATCCAATTAGTGCCAATTGAAAAATTGAATGGACTAACAAAGGCAAATCATCAGGGGGTAATAGCAATTGTTGCATTGGTTCAATACCTCGATTTGCAACAAGTAATTGATCATGTTGTTTCATCGGGTATTGCACCTTTATTTGTTATGCTCGATGGGGTAACAGACGTTAGAAACATTGGTGCAATTGCCCGAACTGCTGTTTGCTGTGGCGCTCAAGCAATTATTATACCCGACAAAGGGGTAGGGGCGCTTAATGAAGAAGCAATGAAAAGTAGTGCCGGTGCGCTCGAAAAAATTCATATTTGCAGAGTAAATAGTTTGCTAAAAGCTGTTGATACGCTCCATTTAAATGGGATTGCAGTTTATACTAGTGAAATGCGTGCTGAAAAAAATGTATTTGATCTAGCATTCATCAACCCATGTTGCGTGATAATGGGTGATGAGGGTAGAGGCGTTCAACCCTATTTAGCCAAATCGGCTGATGCATTTTTTAAAATACCAATGGCTGCAAAATTCGATTCTTTAAATGTTTCCGTTGCAACTGGTATGATATTATATGAAGCAATGAAACAACGGATGTAAAAGCCCCCCAAATAAAAATAGATATACTCGCATGAAATTTCATTATGAATTTGATGTTAAAAAAATAACATCTCCAATTACCCATCAACATAAGATAATGATGATGGGCTCTTGCTTTACCGAGAATATCGGACAATTATTAACAACCAATAAATTCACCCTATTAGAAAATCCAAATGGTATACTTTTTAATCCTGTAAGTGTAACAGATTCTATCAATAGCTATATTCATCATCTTTTGATGAGTGAAAACCAATTGTTTTGTTTGAATGAAACATGGCATAGTTGGAAGCATCATAGCAAATTTTCTGGACTAACTCCTTTAGCTGCAATTGATAAAATAAATGCGTCTACTAATGCGGCGCATCATTTCTTACAACAAGCCGATTATTTATTTATAACACTAGGTTCTGCTTGGGTTTACGAGCTTACTAACTTAGCCACTAATCCATCCAAAGATGTTGTAGCCGCCAATAATCATAAAGCACCCGCAAATTGGTTCAATAAACGATTATTAACTGCCCATGAAACCAGCAGCATTCTTCAGCAAATGCTAACTCAGTTATTTCATTTCAATCCGTCTATAAAAGTTATTTTTACCATTAGCCCTGTTCGGCACTTACGCGAAGGTGTTGTTGAAAATAACAGAAGTAAAGCGGTATTAATACAAGCAGTGCATGAGGTGGTTCATCAATTCAATCAATTATATTATTTCCCGGCCTATGAATTGGTGATTGATGATTTGCGCGATTACCGATTTTATGCAGAAGACTTAGTTCATCCTAATTATCATGCAACTCAGTATGTTTGGGAAAAATTTTCTACAGCATGTATCCATCCTAATACTCAGGTATTGATGCAACAAATTCAAGAAATTAATTTAGCCTATCAGCATAAACCTTTTAATGCCGAAACCGCTATTCACCAAGCATTTTTAGCAAAATATGCTCAAATTACGGTTGATTTAATGAAATGTAATCCTGAAGTAGATTTGACTAAAGAAAATCATTATTTTCAAACAGGGGAAAGAAAGTAGTATATAATTGTAGAAACTGGTTAAAAAAGTGTTTGAATGCCGTTAGATGTTTTAAACTCGTGCTGAAGTAGCCATTTTTTTCTCCATAATCCTCCCGAAAAGCCAGTTAATGATTTATCGCTTCCTATTACTCTATGGCAGGGTATCATTATTAAAACCATGTTCTTGCCATTGGAACTAGCTACTGCTCTAGTTGCTTTAGGATCTCCCATTCGTTTGGCAATTTCAGCATAGCTGAGTGTTTTTCCGTAATTTATTTCCAATAATTCACTCCATACTTTTTTCTGAAATTCGGTTCCATCTTGGTGGACTGGAATGTTGAACGTTTTTCGGGTACCATGAAAGTATTCAATCAGTTCTTCAGTACATTGATGCATTAATTCTGTAATGCCAGGTTCACCATAAGTGAATTGGTCTTTAGTATCCACAAAGCTTAACTCTCCAATAAATTGATCGGTACCTCCAATTTTAATTAAACCAATTGGACTTTCGTAATATGTGTAATGAAATTCATCCATAGGTTAGTAGTTGGCTTATTGCATAAATAATAAACGTTAAAAAAAAGAAATTATTCTATCCGATTTTATCTCCGTTGTCAACTTTTTTGTCTGGTTGTAATAATATTACCTGATTACCTTCATCATAAACCCCCAAAACCAAACATTCACTATAAAAATTGGCAATCTGCTTTGGTGGAAAATTAATAACCGCAACAACTTGTTTTCCTATTAAAGCAGCTGTTGAGTAATGAAAGGTTATTTGAGCTGATGAACGTTTTATGCCCATTTCCCCAAAATCGATCAACAATTGATATGCGGGTTTCCTGGCTTTGGGAAAAGGTTCAGCTGTTAATATGGTGCCCACCCTTATATCAATTTTTTCGAAATCAGTCCAGTCAATTTGTTGATTATTCAACATATAGAATTCTTTATTTCATTAAATCAATCAACTGAATCAATTCCTCTCTTTTATAATCTGTTTCATAGGTATTATAGCATTTGGCTATTTCTTTTAATACGATTTGAATGATTTTTTTATTCGATAATGGCTTAAAGTATGCCGGCTGACTACTTATGCCAATTTTTTTAAAATAGTCGTCAATGTCTTTATGTGAATAGAGTTGCCCACTTGTAGCATCTACAAAGAATTGAATTTGATCTTGTACGGTTTCATCCAAATCATTTTGGCTAAAGTCGGACTGATAAAAAGCTATAATGCACTGTTTAGGAATATTAATCATCCGTGCATTTATGTCTAGTTTTTCACACAACAATTGGTAAAGGATTCCATTTGAAATGGTATTGCCTTTTTTTAATTCTAATACTTTATGGATTAAAAATTCGTCAATTAAGTGGTAGTTTATTTCATTTCCTTTCAGCTTGTAATAATTGAAGATGATGCTACTAAGTACATTGGCTTCTTCTAACGGCGTTAGGTAACTGTTTAGCTCCAACCAAACGGTTCTTTTTATTTTTTCTAATTCTTGTATTACTGGGGTGGCTTGTATTTCGGGATAATGGAATTTTGCAACCAATAGTGCGCCGAATAGTAAGTCGTGATGTGCACTATTTTTCCATTCGGTAAAATCTTCTAATAAATCAGAGAAGTGAAGCCTATGTATAATTCGTTCAATTCTAATTTGAATATCCTCGTTGGGAGTTATTTCCCACAGATATTCTAAATTAGGTATAATTGGTTTACCATAAGAAACTAACTGCTCTGAAACCGAGCTGTAAATTTCTTCGTCTGGATCATCTATTAAAGTGAAAAGTGCCTTTAATACATTGGTTTCTTGCATAAATTTCAATTATTCTTGCATCAAACTAACTCCATTTTAGCTGAATCAACAAGATTTAGTTATTCTATGCCTGTGGATATATCTTCATTTTCTTGCATAATAAATGTAGCATGTTAGCGTTACGGCTTTGGTTTTACTGGTTATTTTATAAATTAACATGCTTCGATAACCGATATTACCTATCTTGCAAGTATATAAATTCAATAAATGACAACATTTGTTACCCCCAAGTTTCCTCATGTAAACCCTCCGCTTCATTTAGTGCTTAAACAAAGAGTTCAGGCTTATTTTGATGAAAAAGGAATTAACGCTACAGGCAACCCCACTTTATTTTCTAAGGCAATAATTATGATTATTGCATTGGTGGCTGTTTATACCCATTTGGTGTTTTTTATGCCAAGTAATGGATATATAGCCATTGCAGAGTGTTTGATTTTAGGAGGTTTAGTAGCTGCTATTGGCTTTAATGTGATGCACGACGGAAGTCATGGTAGTTTTAGTACCAATAAACTGTTAAACAGAGTGGCAGCATCTTCTATTAGCTTATTGGGTGCCAATCATTTTTTGTGGAACATGAAACACAATATGTTGCACCACAGTTTTACCAATATAGATGGAGTAGATGATGATATAGAAGTTGGTGCTTTAATGAGGATGGCGCCTACGCAAAAGCATTATAAAGCCCATAAATTTCAGCACGTCTATTTCTGGGTATTGTATTCATTATTGTATGTATTTTGGATATTCTTTACCGATTATAAAAAATATTTTACCCAAAAAATTGGTGATGTGCCGCTTAAAAAAATGGCTATAAAAGATCATATTGAGTTTTGGGTTGTTAAAATTTACCATATTGGGGCATTTATTGTAGTTCCTGTGATAATGGTAGGATGGGCAAATTGGTTAATTGGGTTCTTTGTAATGAGTTTATTTGCTGGGTTTATATTGAGTATTGTTTTTCAGTTGGCACATACGGTAGAACATACTGAATTTCCTGTTGCAGATGTAGATACGCATCAATTACCAGATGAGTTTGCAAAGCACCAAATTAAAACAACCGCAAATTTTGCGACACGCAATAAGTTGATTAGCTGGTTGGTAGGCGGTTTAAACTTTCAAATTGAGCATCATTTGTTTCCTAAAATATCCCACGTACACTATCCTGCAATAAGCGACATTGTAAGAAATGTTTGTAAGGAGTATCAGCTACAATATATCGAATATCCAACAATGATCAAAGCTGTTGGTGCGCATGTAAGATTCTTAAAAGAGATGGGAAGAGCTTAGTATATTTCTTTTCAATTATATAAATCTGGATTCAAATAGTATTAAACTAGCTGAATCCAGATTTTTTTGTTGATTATTTCTTTTTTGCAGCTTTTTTAGGAGCCGCTTTTTTTGCAGCCGTTTTCTTTGGCGCAGCTTTGGATGCACTTTTTGTTGCCTTTTTGGGAGCAGCTTTTGTTTTTTTTGTAAATGCTCCTGGTACTTGTTCTTCAATCATTTGTTTAACTTGTTCTAACTCAATGATTGCGGCTGTTTCCGCTGTATGCTTGGAACCATCGGCCTGTTTGGCAGTTAGTTTCAACATTTTCTTCTGGAAACGGATGAAAGGCCCCCATCTGCCATTTTCTATAGATATTTTTTCTGCAGGCCATTGTTGAATAAATCGATTGGCTTCTTTTTCTAGTTTCTTTTCTATCAGTTCATTAATGTCGCGCTGCGTAAGTGTATCGAAGTTGTATGCACGTGGTATATTAATATATAAATCATTCCATTTTATAAATGGTCCAAAACGTCCTTTACCTTTTGTTACTGGCAATTCATCATAAAATCCAATGGGGGCATCTGCCAGTTGTTTTTCTTTTATTAATTCTATGGCTCTTGCCAACTCCATTTCATGGAGATCTTCGCCTTTGGGTATAGAAATGAATTGTTCACCCAATTTAATATAGGGGCCAAACCGTCCTACATTAACTGAAAGTTCCATCCCTTCATATTCACCGATTGTTTTTGGTAAACTAAACAATTGCATAGCTTCTTCCATGGTAATGGTTTCTATGCTTTGAGATTGCTTTAGTTTAGCAAATTTAGGTTTCTCTTGTTCATCGGCAGTGTCTCCAATTTGCACCATTGGACCATAGCGCCCCATTCTGGCAATTACTCTTTTGCCGGTAGTTGCATCTATACCCAATTCACGTTCGCCTTTGGCTCGTTCAGCAGTTTCTAAAGTATGTTCAATTGTTTCATGAAAGGGTTTATAGAACCCATCAATCATATTGCTCCATTTTAATTTACCGTCGGCAATTTCATCAAATTCTTGTTCAATTTTTGCCGTGAAGCCAAAGTCCATCACCTTGTTAAAGTGCTGTTTTAGGAAATCGGTAACCACCATGCCTAAATCTGTTGGAAACATTTTGCTTTTTTCGGCGCCGGTATTTTCTTGAACAATTTCTTTTTCAATGTCATCAGAAGCAGTTAAAGTAAATATAGCTGCCGGTCGTTTTACCCCTTCTTTGTCTCTTTTTTCTACATAATTGCGTTTCATTATCGTAGAAATAGTAGGCGCATAGGTAGATGGTCGACCAATACCCAATTCTTCTAATTTCTTAACCAAAGAAGCTTCTGTATATCTTGCGGCGGGTCGGCTAAACTTCTCTGAAGCCTTCATCTCAACAAAATTCAGTTGCTCATTCAATTTTAGTGGAGGAAGCATGCCTTCGGTACTTTCTTCATCTTCCTCATCTTTGCCTTCCATGTAAACTTTTAAGAATCCATCGAACTGCATTACTTCACCCGTTGCAGTTAATTGTTCTTTATTGGTGCTAACAGCAATTTTTGCAGTAGTTTTTTCAAAAGCCGCATCACTCATCTGAGAGGCAATCGTTCTTTTCCATATTAATTCATATAAGCGTCTGGTGTCTTCATCTGTAACAGTGTGGTTCGACATAGCGGTTGGCCTAATGGCTTCATGCGCTTCCTGAGCACTTTCGTTTTTATTTTTAAACTTACGGGGTTGATGGTATTTAGCGCCATAGCTGGTAGTAATTTCCTTACTAATATCCTCCAGGGCTGTTTCACTTAGGCTAATACTATCAGTACGCATGTAGGTTATTTTACCACTTTCGTACAATTTTTGCGCCAGTAACATTGTTTTACTTACGCTATATCCCATTTTCCGGGAAGCTTCCTGTTGAAGTGTTGAAGTGGTAAAAGGAGCAGCTGGAGTGCGTTTAGTGGGCTTAACTTGAATATCATTTACAGTATAACCGGCACCAATACAACTTTCTAAAAAAGCTTGTGCATCTTTTTGTCCATTTAGTTTTGATGGCCCTTCGGCTTTAAAAATTACCGATTTGCCATTAATGTCTTTAGCAATAAAGTAAGCCTCTATTTTAAAAGAGCTTTCTGATACAAAATGGTTGATTTCTCTTTCTCTTTCTACAATTAATCTAACTGCAACGCTTTGCACCCTGCCTGCACTTAGACTTCTTTGCATGCCAATCTTTCTCCATAAAACGGGGCTCAATTCAAACCCCACCAATCTGTCTAATACTCTTCTGGCTTGCTGGGCATTCACCAGGTTCATATTTATAATCCTTGGGTTGTCGACTGCTTTTCTGATGGCTGGTGCTGTAATTTCATGAAATACAATGCGTTTTGTTACATTGGGGTCTAAGCCCAACACCTCGGCTAAATGCCAGCTGATACTCTCTCCTTCACGGTCCTCATCCGATGCAAGCCATACTTCGTCCGCTTTTCTGGCTAGTTGTTTCAGTTCTTTTACTACACGTTCTTTTTCATCGGGTACTTTGTAGCGAGGTTTGTAATGATTGTTTACGTCAATACCCATATCATCCTTTTCAAGATCTCTGATATGGCCATAACAACTTTTCACCTCAAAATCCTTCCCAAGAATTTTTTCAATGGTTTTTGCTTTAGCGGGCGACTCAACAATCAGTAAATTTTTTGCCATGGGCCTATCCCGTATTAACGGGCATTTTTCTGCTTTTAAAATCAAACTTTATATAGATTGAACCAAGTTGTTCTATGATGCCCAACCTATTAAATTGTATGCAATATTAAGTGAAACCTTTAAATCACAAAAAATCTCCCTCTTTTCTTCCGGTTAAAAAATGAATAACACGTTGAATGGTTTTAGGATTTTTATAAATGTAATTATGACCTAACCCTTTGGTTATAAAGAACTCCAATGTAGGTATATTTTCTGCAATTACAGGATTTACGTCACTTATTGGACAAATAAAATCTTCTTCATCATGAATCCATAGGGTAGGCGCCAATGATTTTCTGGCAATTCTAGCTACCGAATAGAAGCTTGGCGGCTCATTAGCTAGTTGCTGAATAAATTCCTGAAATGCAGTTTTTACTGTATCAGAAAACGAAAGCATTTGGTAGAATCCATCAATGGTAGTAGTAGTTTCGGTAGCTGGTGCAATTAATACCAACCTTCTATTTTCGGGCATATTTAGTTGTTCTAATGCCATTGAAGCCGCTAATCCACCTAAAGAATGAGCTATCATACCAAATAAATTTCCAAATTCATTTTCAATGGCCAGAATCATATCTCTATAAATAAGCGCATTGATTTCTTTGCCATCACTAATGCCATGGGCAGGCGCATCAAAGGCCAATACTTCAAAACCAGCTTGCTTTAGTGTTAATACATATGGTTCAAATTTAAATATGTTACTACTGAAGCCATGAACAATTAATATTTTTTTAGACTGGCTATCGGGATGTTTCCATTGAAACCCTCTGATAATAGTACCATTCAATTTTAAGCTAACCCTGATTGCTTTTTTAAATACAGGTGGTACCTGTTTTTTATTGCTGGTTCTGGCAGGCGTAGAGAAGATTTTATAGGCTATTTGCGCAGCTTTTGCAGGGGATATTAGCCCTACTGCATTAATTTTTGTGCTTAGTATCTTAAATAAAATTCTTTGCGCTAACTTATACTTCATTTGGCAAAGATATAGTTGGCAACAGTGTGATAATAGATAATTATTGTTGATTTATCATAAGTATTACACATTTTATTCATACTGCATTCCTAATTAAACATTTCCTTTTATCATTCGTTAATTATTTTTGAAATACTTTTGCACCACAAATAAGAACTATGTATTCAATTCACATACAATTTGAACAGAAAGATTTAGAACCAATTGTACTAAATAATGTAGCTCCCGACCAAAGTTTATTAGAGGTTTGTTTAGACAATCATGTAGAGTTGCACCATAATTGTGGAGCTGTTTGTGCTTGTAGTACCTGTCATTTATATATAGATAAAGGAATGGAGTTTATTGAGGAATTAAGTGATAGAGAAGAAGATTTTATTGATAGAGCTGTTAATCCGCGGATAAACTCTAGATTGGGTTGCCAATGTATATTACAGAAAGGTTCCGGTGATATTTATATTACCTTGCCCGATCAAACTCAATTTCTTGGAGAATAGAGATTGTTGAATTTTTACTTTTTATTGTTGATTTTTTTTGAATTTTTACTTTTTACTTTTGAATTTTTAACCCATGAGTCATTTTGAACCCCCTATCCATTGGAACGATCATGAAGATATTGCCATGAAATTGTATGAAAGATTTGGTGACGAATTTAATGAAGGTAAAATCTACAGGGTTCGGTTCACTGATTTATTAAACTGGATTTTAGAAGTGCCTAATTTTGATGGAACCAGAGAACAAAGTACAGAGGGACATCTTGAAATGATCCAAAGTGCATGGGTGTATGAATGGAGAGACAATCAAAAGTAAGAATACTTCAAACCAGGGATTAGACCATAATTTTTAGTTATGTTGGCACATTTTAAAACAATCACAACATTTTTTTTTGATGTAGACGGTGTGCTAACAGATGGTTCTATTTGGGTATTACCCAATGGTGTTCATGCCCGAAAAATGAATATAAAAGATGGCTACGCCCTACAATTAGCCATTAAAAAAGGATATAAAATTATCATCATTTCCGGAGGCGATTCTCCCGAAGTAAAGGATCGTTTACATAAACTCGGCATTGTAGATATTTACATGAAAGTAACTGATAAAGCAGCTTTATTACTATCGCTTTTGACACAGTATCAATTAATTGCAGCCGAATGTTTATATATGGGAGATGATATACCCGATAGTAAAGTAATGCCATTAACAGGGTTGCCATGCTGTCCTGCAGATGCTGTTCCCGAAATAAAGTCGATAGCTACCTATATTTCACCCTTAAACGGTGGGGCAGGTTGTGCAAGAGACGTGATTGAAAAAGTACTAAAGTTACGTGGCGATTGGAATGAAGACAGTTTAGTGCGAGCGCAATAATCAACAATATAAACCTCCATAAATAACTTAATTGAAACTCATCTCTGCATTTTTACGATTGATCAGGTGGCCAAACTTGGTTTTCATCATCATCACCCAATTGCTTTTTCAAAAATGTATTTATGAAAGCATTTATCCGGAGCATGCAATCGTTGAAAGAGTTGATTGGTATCAATTCATCGTATTAATAATGGCTACAGTTTTTATTGCGGCTGCAGGATATATTATTAACGATTATTTTGATCAAAACATCGACCAAATCAACAAACCCGACAAAGTGGTGGTAAACCGAATTATTCGGAGAAGATGGGTTATCTTTTGGCATTTAATTTTAAGTGCATTTGGTTTATTTTTTACCCTCCACGCGCTACCCCTCCATCAGTTTTGGCATATTGCTTTGGCTAATTTAGCAGCTGTTGTTGCGTTATGGATTTACTCTACTACGCTCAAAAAAAAGCTACTGATAGGGAATGTACTTATTTCATTACTTACAGCGTGGGTTATAGGCATTGTTTTTTTTGCTAAATACCCGTTAACCGACTATGCGTTTATCCACCTAGCTCCTCAAAAAGGACATTATTTTAGGTTAATGATTTTGTACGCCTCGTTTGCTTTTATTATTTCTTTAATAAGAGAAGTCATAAAAGATATGGAAGATGTAGAGGGCGACAGAAAGTATGGATGTACTACAATGCCAATAGCATGGGGGATGAATGTGAGTAAAGTATTTGTAGCTGTTTGGATGGTAGTGCTAATTGCTGCATTGGTGATACTGCAAATTTATGCAATAGGTATAGGGTGGTGGAAGAGTGCGCTGTATGCGATTATACTGATTATCACCCCATTATTTATAGCATTGAAATGGTTAATCAAAGCACAATCAACAAAAGATTTTCATACCATTAGTACACTCGTGAAATTAATTATGTTAACAGGTATTTTATCGATGCTGTTTTTTAAAATGTACCATTAACGAGTGGGATGAAATAACTAGCACTTATTAATTATTATCACATGCAAGAAATTATTTTAGCTTCACAATCACCTAGAAGAAAACAACTATTGGAGTGGGCAGAAATTCCGTTTAAAGTGGTGGTTCAATCTACCGATGAAGCTTTTTCTTCCGAAATGCCGGTAGCAGAAATTCCTATATACATAGCTACTCAAAAAGCTTCGGCTGTTATTGATCATTTAAAATTTCAACAAGAATTTGACGAAAGTCAGGTAGTACTTGCTGCAGACACTATTGTGGTCTTAGACAATGAAGTAATTAATAAACCAATAGATAGAGCGCATGCTATAGATATTCTCACTAGGTTATCGGGTAAAACCCATCGGGTAATTACAGGTGTGGTGCTGATGAAAAATCAACTGGTGCAAAAATTCTCAGTTACAACCCATGTTCAATTTCATGCGCTTTCTCAGGAGCAAATAACTTTTTATGTAGACCAGTATAAGCCTTATGATAAAGCGGGTGCATACGCTATTCAAGAATGGATAGGTGTAGTAGGTATTGCAGCAATTAATGGCGATTTTTACAATGTAATGGGATTGCCAGTTAGCAGTGTTGTACAAGCTTTGAATACAATAAATATGTAAATAAAAAACAGGTATTTATACTCTTGTTTTAAGCAATAATTTTATAGGAGTAAGTAACCTATAATATGAATGAAAAATTGTTGCAGTTCATTTGGCAGTTTCGTTATTTTAGACTTAATAATTTATATACAACGGAAGGTTTTCCGGTAAAAATCATTAAACAAGGCTTTTTAAACACCAATCAAGGACCCGATTTTTTAGAAGGTATTATTGATGTCAACAATACAAGATGGGTGGGTAATATAGAGTTGCACGTGAACTCGTCGGACTGGTTTAAACATGGTCATCAAAATGATGTGCGGTACCAAAATATCATTTTGCATGTTGTTTGGATGGATGACAAGCCTGTTGTTGACCATCATGGAAATACAATTCCAACATTAGTGTTAAATGGATTGGTGGCAAGAACTTTATTAGACAAGTACCAACAACTCATACAGTCGGCCGATCTGCTCCCTTGTAAAAATTGGTTGCCTTCTATTAGTGAATTGGTATGGGCTTCATGGAAAGAGCGGTTAGCAGTTGAACGCATCAACCAAAAAGCCAGTTATCTTTTAGAGAAAATTAATACTACCAACGGAAATTGGGAATGGGTTTTATGGCAAATGGTAGCACGTGTATTTGGAGGGAAAGTAAATGGGCCGGTATTTGAATTAGTTATACAATCCATTCCCTGGGGGGTAATGCAAAGATGTAGTCATCAGCCAATACAGCTAGAAGCATTGCTGATGGGGCAGGCCGGACTGTTAGATGGCGATTTTAAAGGAACTTATCCTCAATCATTACAAAAAGAGTATTCATTTCTCCAGAAAAAATATGCACTCAAACAATTAAAGCAGCAAGTAGCATTTTTAAGAATGAGGCCGGCTGGGTTCCCTACCATCCGATTTTCTCAGTTGGTTGCGCTTATTTTACAGCATCCTCATTTGGCAGAAAAAATTAAATCAACCTCAGATCATCTGCATTTAATGAAATTATTTCATGTAAATGTACAGCCTTATTGGTGTAACCATTATCAGTTTGATGACGAGGAAACATTCATTGAGAAGCATTCTGGTAAAGAATTGCAACAGTCGATTGTCATCAATGCAATTGTACCGTTTTTATATGCTTATGGCATAAGTAGAAACCATTCTCATTATATTGATAGGGCCATAAAGCTCTTGTACCATTTACCAGCAGAGCAAAACAAATTGTTGCGGAAATGGCAGGAACTACCAGTAACAAACAATTGCGCATTACATTCACAAGCGCTTATTCAATTACAACAATTTTTTTGTGAAAAAAAAGCTTGCTTAACTTGTGCAATAGGCAACGGTATATTAAAATAGTGTGTCTATCTACCAGTTAAACTGTAAGTCAAGTTCAACATCGGGATGGAGTGTTCTTTCAACAGGGCAGGTGCGCGCAGTTCTTTCGAGTATTTCCTTTTGTTTTTCGTCTAATTCCAGCGATGCAGGAAAAAAAAGGTGAACAACAATTTTACCGATTCTTCTGGGATCACTTGCCATGATTTTGGTAACATCAGCTTTAGTGCCATCCAACTGTATATTCATGGAATTAGCTTTTATGCCCATGGTAGTAATCATGCAAGTGGCTAAAGCAGTTGCTACTAAATCTGTGGGAGAAAAGCGCTCTCCTTTGCCTTGGTTATCGGTTGGCGCATCGGTTTCAATAATGGTGCTGCTTTGAAGGTGTGTTGCAGTAGTTCTTAAGTTGCCTGAATAAATAATTTGTGCGGTCATTGCATCAATTTTGCCCTAAATTTACATTGAACAAATAACATACGCGTGAAGAAAATAATATTGGTAGTTTTCGTTTTAATCGGATTAAGTGGTATGGCACAGCAAAATACAGCTGGCAGCAAGGAGCCTACCCGTATACAAAAGAAAGCAGAACGAAGAGAGCGCATTAATCAATTGATTAAACAGGAGGAAGAAGGGGCTTTGATTTTTCAAAAACAAAGTGCTTTTGGGATTAAACTTAATACCGATGGTTGGGGATTGATGTATGAGAAGGGAAAATTCAAATCGGTTTCAAAAACCAATTTGTGGTGGGTAGAATTAGGTGAGCATAAGCATCCTAAAGAAGAGCGGATACCCTCACAATCAAGTAACCAGGGTTTCATATTTGTGTCGAACTACATTTATGGTAAAATAAATAATTTTTATTATTTAAAGGTAGGATTTGGCCAACAAAAGTTAATTGGTGGAAAAGGCAACAAGAACGGTGTGGCAGTTAGTGCTGTTTATGGTGGGGGTATTTCTGCAGGTTTATTAAAGCCATATTATTTAGATGTAAATAATAAAACAATTGGACAGAGAGAGTCTATTAAGTACAGTCCTGATAATGAAGAAGTATTTTTAAACTTAGACCAAAATATTGATGTAATTGGCAAAAGCGGGGTATTTAAAGGGCTTTCTGAAACAAAATTTGTGCCCGGTGCACATGCCAAAGCTGCATTGCGGTTTGATTATGGGAGGTATAATGAAGTACTTTCTGCTATTGAAGTAGGGGTAAATGCCGAGTTTTATAGCCAAAAAATGCCAATGCTGTTGTTTAACGAGGAAAAAAACTTATTTTTTAATGCATACGTTGCCATTACTTTTGGAAGTAGAAAGTAGTTAATTTTGCCGTTCATTTAAGAATAGTAGCAGCATGCAAGAATTACCGGTAGTACCAAAGATAGAGACCAATATAACCAATGAATTTCCGCTAAAAAAGCCCAATTGGTTGAGGGTTAAATTGCCAATAGGCGAGAGTTATAAACATGTAAGGGGACTAGTTGATACCCATAAACTTCATACAATCTGTGAAAGTGGCAATTGTCCTAATATGGGCGAATGTTGGGGCGAGGGAACCGCAACATTTATGATTTTAGGTAATGTATGTACCAGAAGTTGTGGTTTTTGTGCTGTGGCTACCGGCCGTCCGGCTTCAGTAGATTGGGATGAACCACAGCGTGTTGCAGAAGCAATACATCTGATGAAAGTAAAACATGCAGTAGTTACCAGTGTGGATAGAGATGAATTAAAAGATGGGGGATCTACTATTTGGTATAATACCATCAAAGCAATAAAAAACTTAAATCCCCATACTACATTAGAAACTTTGATTCCTGATTTCAGGGGTTTTACTGATCAAATTCAACGAATTATTGATGCAGCACCCGAAGTGGTGAGCCATAATATGGAAACAGTAGAACGCATCACTAAACAAGTAAGAATACAAGCCAAATATAATCGTAGTTTAACCGTGCTAGAAACCCTTAAAAAGGGAGGAATGCGTACCAAGACGGGTATAATGCTTGGATTAGGGGAAACTAAAGAAGAAGTAATACAAAGCATGCACGATTTAGTGGCCGTAGGAACAGATGTCTTAACACTTGGGCAGTACTTGCAGCCTACCAAAAAGCATTTGCCTGTTCAACGGTTTGTTCATCCCGATGAATTTGCAGAATTAAGAGAAATAGGCTATTCTATTGGTTTTGATTATGTAGAAAGTGGACCATTAGTTCGTTCCTCTTACCATAGTGAAAAACATGTGATACCGGGTTTTGGTAGAAACAAATGGATGATCGAAAAAGGATAATTCACTTTTTATAATTTATATTTAATTGTGTTGTATGAAAGTATTTGTCCATACTGTCTTGTTATTTCCATTGGTTGTTTACGGACAAGTTCAATGGAAAAATGTGGATTCACTGTACCAACCATTACCCACAGGGGTTCATGTTTATTTTACCAATGATTCTTTAAATGGAAAGCCCAATAAAGCATTTTACTTTATTGCTCCATTGCACGATAAAGCACTTACATTTACCACGCAAGTGGGTAATGGCAAACGATATACTCCTTTGGCATACTTTGCACAAGAAGGGAACCCTTTATTGGTGGTTAATGCCACATTTTTCGAATTCCTTCACAACACCAATTTAAATGTTGTAATCAACAACAAAAAACTATTGGCTTACAATAAACAAACCATTGCAGGTAAAGGGAAAGATACGCTAATATATAAGCACCCCTTTGGTAGTGCTATTGGTATTAATACAAGGCGAAATGCCGATGTGGCATGGCTTTATACCGACTCGGCTTCCAGGTTTCCATTTGCCTCGCAAACTGTTGTTCCATTTTTTAAAGATTCTTTTCCTGATGTTAGGCTTCAACAACTGCCAAAAACAGCCAAATTTAAAAAATGGAAAATGCAAACGGCCATAGGAGGTGGTCCTGTATTGGTTCAACACCATAGTATAGCAATTACTAACAATGAAGAACTTAAGTTTACCGGGAAGGCTTTGTTTGACAAGCATCCCAGAACTGCAATGGGTTATACTCGTAATAATGAATTGATTGTAATGGTTGTAGAAGGACGTTTCCCTGGAAAAGCCGAAGGCGCCGATTTGCAGCAGTTGGCTGAAATGCTCATTCAAGTTGGTTGTGAAGAAGCACTTAATTTAGATGGTGGAGGCAGCAGTTGTATGTTAATAAACGGTAAACAAACCATACAGCCTAGTGACAAAGAAGGACAACGGCCAGTTCCGGCTGTATTTATTGTGAAGTAGTTGCATGATGATTAATCCGATCAGGGTAGAAGAATTTTACTTAACCAACAACTGTGTTTTAAATTCCTTTTATGCCCAAGCCCACACCATCATTTAAGATTAAGCTGCCCTCTTTAATGTAAAATCCACCGGTTACAAAATCTTCCGCTAAATCTAAACTGCCATCCAAATCGAGGTATTTAGTATGTTTACATGCATAAGCAACATGTAATGCAGCAGCAATGCTTAGTGCACTTTCATCGTTGCATCCCCAAAATAAGTCAATGCTAGCATGTTGTGCAATATTGGCAATTTCAAGTGCTCCTTTTATACCGCCACATTTCATTAATTTAATATTGAAAATACCAAATGGTTGTGGCGGAATACTAAATGACAATGCAGCTGCAGGATCTTTGACAGATTCGTCACCCGCAATACATTTTCTATTAAGATCAGATAATTGGAGTAAGTGATTTTCTTCCCCTACAGGTGTGGGTTGTTCAATTAGTTCAATGGCATATTGTTGAGTGGATTGAATAAATTGAGTTAATTGTTGCAAATTGTATCCCTGATTGGCGTCTACCCTTATGGTGAAGTGATGTTGAAATTGATCATGTAGTTTAGCGATGCGCTCAATGTCTTCTTCAATATTTAATCCCGTTTTTATTTTTAATATTTTAAACCCCATTTGTGCATATTCCGCAGCTTCTTGTAAAGTGTCTTGTACCGATTTTATGCCAATGGTAACGGATGTGGGTAATGCGTTTATTTTTCTGCCGTAAAAATCTACTATCGGAATGTTTAAGTATTTCCCAAATGCATCATGTAACGCTAAATCAAGGGCAGCAAGTGTACCGGGCAAATGTGGAAATTGCTCTTTCACTTCTGAAATGATTTGTTGGAAATGGCGTATATCTCTTCCTATAAAGGATTGAATAAAATCTGTTTCTAAATTTAGCAGTGTTTGTTCCGGGCTTTCACCTACTACATCTTCTGATGGGCTGGCAGAACCCAATCCAATAATTCCGTTAGACAATTCAATTGCTGTAAACACCAACGATACATCTGTATAGGTATTGTATGCAATGGTATAAGGTTTTTTTAGTGCAAGAGGTTTAATAAAACTGCGTATAGATTTTATGTTCATTTTATAAGTTGCTTCAAAGTTGGAATTAATTTTTCTACACCTTCTTGTATGGGTAGTAAAACCGGAATGTTTAACGATGTTTCATATTGTTGTTGAAAGGCAATGCATTCTTCTGGTGTGCAGTGCTCTGTATTTAGTGCCAATGCTATTACAGTTGAACCAAATTTTTGAATAATGTCTATTTCGGATTCTACTGAAGGTATTTTCCCCCAATGCGGATCATCGTCGAAGTACATTCTTTTAGGCGCATGAACCAATACAACGTGTTTAGCATTACCTGAAATTAATAATTCTATGCCACATGGGCCACTTGGGTTTCTAAGTGAAGATTGTCCTTCTAAAAATATTACATCGGGTTCTGTTTCTTTGTTACATGTAAGTATGGCATTTTCTAATTCGCCTGATACAAAATCGTTTAAAGTTGAGTCGAAAATAAATCCATATTTACCCCCTTGCAACCAACCAGTTTGGCCGGTATAAATCATTTCAGCTTTTAGCTCATTTTTTTTACAAGCTTGCATTAACATTCTTGCTGTTGTTCTTTTTCCCATTGCACAGTCCATCCCAATTACAGCAATAATAGGCACTTGTATGTCAAAGATTTTTCCTGTCCAAAAATGCAAGTCTTTTCTTTGTTTAGGTTTTCGTACATCAATTAAATCAACTGCATAGTCTGTTGCTAAGTCTACCATTTCTTTTCGGTCATTCAGGTATTCATGTAATCCGTTTACAATAGAAATGCCTTTTTGTATGGCCGATTGAATAATGATTAACATGTCTGCAGGGAGGTAACCACCAACTGTAGCTACGCCAATAATTAAAAATTGAATATTGCTATTTTGATGAAGTGCATCTTGTAAATTTTCATAAATAGGAATTTGTCTGTTTTTTCCATCAAGTAATTCTCCTGCATCTATACCGGCTGTTGCTGCATGATCTATTACGCCAACAATGGTAAATCTTTCGGTGCTTCTTATTAAGCCATGTGCTGTTTTTGCATCACTTGTGTTTAATAGACCATTGGTTAAAATCAATGCGTTATTCATTGTAATTTATTTCTTAGATTGATTAATTATTTTTCAGTAGCATACCAGGGTAATGGTGTGTAGATTGTTGATTTTGGTATACAATCAGACCGTTTACCCAAACTTTTTCTATACCAGTAGAAAGGGCTGTGCCATTTTTCACATCCGCATTGTCTAACACAGTTTTTGGGTTAAACAACACCAAATCGGCATAGTTGCCCGCCTTGATGATTCCCCTGTTTTTAATGCCTAAATGTTCGGCCGATAGTCCGGTCATTTTATAAATAGCGGTTTCTAATGGCATTAATTTTTGTGCTCTTACATAACGTCCTAGTACCCTAGTAAAAGCACCATGGCCGCGGGGATGCCCACTGCTAGATCCATCCGAACAAATATTGCTATGTGGCCAATTCATTAAATCTGCAACATCTTCATCATCCATCGACTTACCCATAATTGTTTCAACATTCCCTTTAAAATCGGGATGTTGTTTTTTAAATTCATTGGCTATTTCAATTAAATGGATAAGCGTTCGGGCCGGTGTTTCTTTACGTATAGTGGCTATTTCGGCAATTGTTTTCCCTTCATACGAGGTGTTTTGCGCAAAATGTATTAGGATCGATTTGTTGGCATCAAATAGTTGGTTTACAGCAAATTCTGCGCTGGCAACATTTTGATAATCTCTGTTGGGGAATAATATTTTTAAGGTAGAGTTCCAAAAATTGTATGGATATATATCTGCAGTAATATTAATACCAGCCGCTCTGGCTGTTTGAAGTTTCTGTAGTAATTGTGGTGCAGTTTTCCATTGGTCTTTTTTTGCAATTTTTATGTGTGAAATTTGAACAGGTAATTTCGCTTGTTGGCCAATGGCAATAATTTCGTCGATAGATTCATCTAAGTGAATGTCTTCACTTCTAATATGACTGATGTAACGGCCATTATATGCAGCAGCTATCTTAGCTAATTCCATAACTTCATCCTTATCCGAATAAAAAGCACCTTCGTATTCTAAACCGGTTGCTAAGCCAAAAGATCCTTTTTGCATTTCACGGGTCATGGCTGTTTTCATAGCTTGTAACTCAGCGGGCGTGCATGCTCTTAAAATGTTTCCTTCACCCATAGCCGCCTCTCTTAGTGTTGTTTGGCCGGTATAGCTGGCAACATTTACGGCAACTGCGTGCTGTTTAAAAAAGTTTTCAAGTGTGTCTATTGGGTAACTTTCTCCATCTTGACCAATGGTAATGGTAGTAATACCCTGATTGGCAGTTGGGATGGCTTCGGGTTTGTTTTTCAATCCACCAAAATGATGGCTATGGGTATCAATAAATCCCGGAGAGAGTACCCATTCATTTCCGTTAATGATTACTTCATTTTTAAGGGGATGCAAGTTTCCTACTTCAATAATTATATTGTTTTTAATGCGCACAGCGCCCTTTTTTGCAGCGATGCCAGTACCATCAATAATATAGACGTTGGTGATGAGTTGCGTACTGTCGATTATAGATCTGGCATACAACGAAATCGTATTCATACTAAATACAATCAGCAGCCAAAAACTTGGTTTAATTTTGTTCATAGCCATAAAAATAAGGGACTTTTAAAATAGTGGAAGATAATTGTTAATAAGATGTATAAATACTGATTCTTCTCATGTTTTGTAATATTTAAATAATTGTTACATTCGTACAAACACTTGCGTATGGGATCATCTTCGCTAATTGTGCTAATGATAGCTGCTATTGCCTTTTCGGGAATTGCTATTTTATTATCTAAAATTGTTTTAAAACCATCTACCAACAAACAAAAGGGTGAGCCATATGAGTGTGGAATTCCTACAACAGGTAAAACATGGGTGCAGCTAAATGTAGGATATTATTTATTTGCTTTAATTTTCTTAGTGTTTGATGTAGAATTGGTTTTCTTATATCCTTGGGCAGTTGTTGCCAAGGGGATGGGATGGGTGGCTTTTGTTGAAATAGTCATCTTCTTTTTTATATTGTTCATGGGTTTTTTATATGCACACAAAAAAGGTGCTTTGAAATGGATTTAATTCAATATCAATGATGAAAGATCAACAGTTAGATGCCAGTTTTCCCGGTCAGGTACATGAGATACCCGGTGGTGGAATTGTACTCAGTAAATTAGATGATATCATTAATTGGGCCCGTTCAAATTCATTATGGCCATTAACTTTTGCCACCAGTTGTTGCGGGATTGAATACATGTCGGTTGCAGGAGCTAAATACGATTTTTCGAGATTTGGTTTTGAAGTGGCGCGTGCAACACCCCGCCAGGCCGATGTGATTATCATTGCTGGTACAATCGTAAATAAAATGGCGCCGGTACTTAAACGATTATACGATCAGATGGCTGATCCTAAATATGTAATTGCAATGGGTGCTTGTGCTATAAGTGGCGGTCCTTTCTTTTATAATACTTACTCTGTAGTGAAAGGGGCGGATCATATTATTCCGGTTGATGTATACGTAGCCGGTTGTCCGCCTCGGCCCGAAGCATTAATACATGCACTGTTGTCGCTACAACATAAAATTAAAAGCGGATTGACCAGAGAACAGATCAGATTAAATGCAACAAGTTAAAATGACCAACGAAGACTTAAAAATAAAGCTAACTGAACTGATGCCTTCTGCCGTTATAGAAGAAGGAGGAGAGTGGCTTACCCTCAATATTGAAGCAAGTAATTGGCATTCAATGGCAACAATACTTCGCAGCGAAGTAACTGTTTGTTTTGATTATTTATTTTGTTTAACCTGTATCGACTGGAAATCCCATTTAACAATGGTATATCACTTATCTTCTACAAGTTATCGACATAATATTGTGGTGAAAATCAACTTGGATAGAAATAATCCTGCAATAGAAACTGTCGCAAATATATGGCGTACTGCCGAATTTCATGAAAGAGAGGTCTATGAATTGTTTGGCGTGAATTTTTTAAATCATCCAGATTTGCGCTTGTTGATTTTGCCAGATGGTTGGGAAGGGAAGAATCCGTTGAGAAAAGATTTTGAAGATCCTATTAACATGATTAAACTTTAGTATGGTTGAAACAATAGGAAATACCGCAGAGGGTAATATGATTATCAATGTAGGCCCACAGCATCCTGCCACACATGGAGTATTGCATTTGGTTATTACTATCAATGGAGAAACCATTCAGAAGGTAGAACCGCATTTGGGTTATATACATCGCTCTATCGAAAAAATGTGCGAGAGTTTAACCTACCGGCAGTTTATTTATGTTACCAGCAGGATGGATTATTTGTCTGCACATATCAATAACCATGCGTGTGCTTTATGTGTAGAGAAGGGCTTGCAGATTGAAGTGCCTACCCGTGCGCAATATATTCGGGTTATTATGGATGAATTAACTCGAATTGCATCGCATGAATTGTGGTGGGGTGCAATGGCAATGGATTTAGGCGCATTTACTCCATTTTTTCATGCCTTTCGGGAAAGAGAAAGCATCAACGATATTATGGAAGAAACCTGTGGTGCAAGGTTAACGATGAATTATATGGTGCCCGGTGGTGTAATGCAAGATATTCATCCCGATTTTCAGCGAAAAGTTAAAGCATTCATTCAACAGTTTAAAAGCAAGTTTAGTGAATACAATGAAATGGTTACCGGCAATATTATTTTTCAAAATAGAATGAAGCAGGTAGGTGTTCTTTCTGCAGAAGATGCCATTTCTTATGGATGTTCAGGACCTGCAGCAAGAGGTAGTGGTGTTAGTTGCGACATCCGAAAAATATATCCTTACGAAATTTATAATACGCTAGAATTTGAGGAGGTATTGGAAACAGGCGGTGATTCATTTGCGCGCTATATGGTTCGACTAAATGAGATGCATCAATCCATAAAAATTATAGAACAACTCATCGATAATATACCTGAAGGCGATTTTCAAGCTAAAACAAAAGCTGTATTGAAATTGCCGAAGGGTGAATTTTATCAGCGTGTAGAAACTGCGCGTGGTGAATTGGGTGTATATATAGTAAGTGAGGGCGGTACAACTCCATATAGAATTAAATTCCGTTCACCGGGATTTTCTAATCTTTCTGTATTGGATCATATTGCCCGAGGAAGCAAACTGGGGGATCTTGTTGCCATGATGGGAACCCTTGATTTAGTCATACCAGATATAGATAGATAATATGTGGAGTTTAAGTGAAATAGCACATACCATCCATGAATGGTTAAATACAACCTTCAATTCAACATTAGCAACCCTTATAGAAATGGTTGTGGCAGGCATAGCAGTCATTAGCTTATTTGCCTTACTAGGATTGGTATTGGTAATTATGGAACGAAAAGTTTCGGCTTGGATTCAAATCAGGTTAGGACCCAATAGAGTTGGCCCGAAAGGAATGTTACAGTCGATGGCCGATACGTTGAAGCTATTGGTGAAAGAAGGACTGACTCCTAATGGTGCTGATCAATTTCTATTTAACCTTGCACCATTCATAGCAATGATTGTTGCTATGTTATTAATGGCGCCAATTGCTTTTGCCAAAGATTTTCAATTGTGGGATTTAAATATTGGGGTATTATATGTATCGGCTGTTTCATCCATCATGGTGATTAGTATTCTAATGGCAGGCTGGTCTAGCAATAACAAATATTCATTAATGGGTGCCATGCGCAGTGGTGCGCAAATAGTTAGTTATGAGTTATCAGCAGGATTGTCGCTGTTATCAATTGTAGTATTAACGGGCAGTTTGCAGGTTTCGGAAATCATACAATCACAATCAAATGGCTGGTGGATTTTTAAAGGCCATATTCCAGCAATCATATCATTTGTAATATTTATGATTGCTGTGACAGCTGAAACCAATAGGGCTCCTTTTGATTTAGCAGAAGCTGAATCAGAACTAACTGCTGGCTTTCATACCGAATATTCTGGAATGAAATTCGCATTGTTTTTTTTAGCTGAATACGTAAACGTATTTATTGTTTGTGCAATTGGCGCAACTGTTTTTTTAGGAGGATGGATGCCTTTTCATATTGGTAGTTGGGAAGGGTTTAACCACATCATGGACTTTATCCCATCAAGTATCTGGTTTTTTGGGAAAACATTTTTCTTGATTTTTATGATAATGTGGTTTAGGTGGACATTCCCTCGTTTGAGGATTGATCAGTTGTTAAATTTAGAATGGAAATATTTATTGCCTATAAGTATGGTAAATATATTGTTGATGACAGCAATTGCCATATTGGGCTGGCATTTTTAATAAATGGTTAACCGGACAATATGTTTTTAAAAGAGTACATAAAAGAGGTTTATAGCGCTGTAAAATCGCTATTGGTGGGAATGCGCCGCACGGGTTATTATTTTACACATCACAAAGAAATAATTACCCAACAATATCCCGATAACCGCGCTACCCTGCATTTGCCGGAGAGGTTTAAAGGAGAAGTAGTGATGCCCCACGACAATAACAATGAACATCGTTGCACGGGCTGCACTGCTTGTGAATTAGCTTGTCCGAATGGTACAATAAAAGTAGTTACTAAGTTCGATGTAACTCCCGAAGGAAAGAAAAAGAAAGCGGTAGATAAATTAGTATATCATTTAGAATTGTGTACTATGTGCAACTTATGTGTAGAAGCTTGCCCTTCTGATGCCATTAAAATGGCACAAACATTTGAACACAGTGTATATGATAGAAATATGCTAACAAAAATTTTAAATAACCCAGGTTCTAAAATCATGGAAGGAGTAGAATGATGAACGGATCAACTATTATATTTTATTTATTGGCTACATTAACACTCACATGCGGATTGCTTTCGGTGTTAACGCAACATATTTTTAGAGCTGCTATTTATGTGCTGTTCGCTTTAATTGGCATTGCTGGATTGTATTTTTGGTTGCAATATGAGTTTATTGCAGCGGTACAAATTGTAGTGTATGTTGGCGGAATAATTGTATTGATTATTTTTTCTATTTTTCTTACGCAACAAACCGGCGAAAAATTGGCTGCGCCAAAACTAGATAGAAAAATTTGGGCCGCATTAGCTACATTTTGTGGCTTCGCATTAACCATCGTACAAATATATCAACACAGTTTTAGTAGTTTTTCGCAGGATACAGTAGACCCAACTGTTGCAAATATTGGCCATCAAATGCTAGACGTTAATCAAACTGGATATGCATTGCCATTTGAAATAGTGTCTATGTTATTGCTTGCCGCTTTAGTAGGCTGTATTGTAATTGCTCTTAGAAACAAAACCGAACAATAATGATGGAACCAGGATTATATCATATACTCTTCATAAGTACTGCACTTTTCTTTATTGGGATGTATGGTTTTTTTACCAGAAGAAATTTAATCACTATGCTAATGAGTATAGAGTTGATATTAAATAGTGTAAACTTAAATTTTATTGCATTCAATAAATATGTGTGGGCAGGCAAAATGGATGGGTTATTTTTTACCTTATTTATTATAGCCATTGCAGCAGCAGAAGCAGCTGTAGGTATTGCCATCATTATTAATCTATATCGCAGTCACCAATCTATTGATGTAGCTTCTGCAGAAGAATTAAAGTATTAATCATTATGCCAAATACGATTAACATTATCCTTGTATTGTTGTTGCCCTTCATCAGCTTTTTGTTGTTAGGGTTATTGGGTAAAAAATATTTTAGTAGAACAGCTGGAATAGTAGGAACACTATTGCTTTTAATTGCAACTGTTCTTGCAATGCATACCGCATACGAATATTATTTTGTGTATGGTAAAATTGAAGGCTTGTACCATTCGTTTGTGCCCCTTCAATTTCAATGGTTGAAATTTACCCATTCGGTATCGATAGATATGGGATTGATCATTGATTCGATATCTGTAATGATGTTGGTGGTAGTAACTTTTATTTCGTTGATGGTACATATATACAGTTTAGGTTACATGAAAGGCGATCCGCGCTTTTCTACTTATTACGCATTCTTAGGTTTATTTACTTTTTCTATGTTGGGTTTGGTATTAGCGGCAAATATTTTTCAGATGTATATTTTCTGGGAGTTAGTGGGCGTTTCTTCATTCTTATTAATTGGGTATTATTACGAAAAACCAAGCGCAGTTGCCGCAAGTAAAAAAGCATTTATTGTAACACGATTTGCAGACTTCGGGTTTTTAATTGGTATTTTAGTTCTATCTTATTATGGCGACACTTTAAATTTTGCTACCCTCATAGAGCGCTTAACTGCTCCTGAATCAAACGAATTTAAGTTGGCGGTTTCTTCTACCTTTTTAGGTATGTCGGCATTAACTTGGGGCGCATTATTGGTTTTTATGGGGGGGGCAGGAAAGAGCGCTATGTTTCCATTGCATATTTGGTTGCCAGATGCAATGGAAGGACCGACGCCTGTTTCTGCCTTAATACATGCTGCTACAATGGTTGTTGCAGGTGTATATTTAGTGGCACGATTGTTTCCTGTATTTGCACTTAGTACGCCAGTGGTATTAGAAGGGATAGGTTGGGTAGGAGCTGTTTCTGCAGTAATTGCAGCAATAATTGCATGTACACAAACAGATATTAAAAGAGTATTGGCTTATTCTACTATGTCGCAAATTGGGTTTATGATGTTTGCCATGGGCGTATCGAATTATGGAGGTGAAGAAGGGTTGGGTTATACTGCATCGCTTTTCCATTTGTTTACTCATGCATTGTTTAAAGCATTATTGTTTTTGGGTGCTGGTTCTGTAATACATTTTGTACACAGCAATGAAATGAGCAATATGGGCGGGCTCAGAAAATTAATGCCCATTACCCATCTCACTTTTTTACTGGCTTGTTTGGCTATTGCCGGTATGCCACCTTTAGCAGGTTTTTTTAGTAAGGAAGAAATTTTATTAGCAGCATATCAACACAACAAAATTGTTTTTGGTATTGCGTTGTTAACTTCCGGATTAACTGCTTTTTATATGTTTCGATTATATTTCTCTATTTTCTGGAACAAACCCTATGAGGGACATAGTGCGCATCATGGAGAAGGAGGCTGGACGATGATGTTGCCGTTGCTATTATTAGCAGCAGGTGCAGTATTTGCCGGGTTCATTCCTTTTGGTAGTTATGTGAGTTCAGATGGATTGATTTTACCTACTGCATTTCATGTAACCTTTTCTATTGCGCCAGTATTAATAGGGCTAGCTGGCATTTTCATCGCAATGGTTTTCTATAAAAAATCAACTACTCATCCAAACAAAATTGCGGCAACTATAAATGGCGTATACCAAGCTGCCTATCATAAATTTTATGTAGATGAATTGTATTTGTTTATCACTAAAAAAATATTGTTTAATCTAATCGGAAAACCTTTTGCATGGTTAGATAAAACAGTAATTGATGGAATAGTAAATCAAACTGCTACTGTTACTCAATCAATTGCTGAAGGGATTAAAAAAATGCAATCTGGAAAAGTGCAGTCATATGCCATTTATTTTTTAATGGGTGTGATTGCTTTGGCTGTTTTGTTTATTTATATATGGTAACCGGTCTAAATAAAAATAGATGAACTTATTATTATTATTAATTGTTCCATTAATTACTGCGCTCACAATATTGTTGTGTAGAAATAGCTTGCAAGTTAAATGGACGGCTTTTGCTGGTTCAGTAGTTCAATTAGTATTGGCGCTTGTTTTATTGTTTGTTTACCGTGCAGAAGTAGTTGCTGGTAATGCTGCGCAATTATTTTTTGAACAAGATATTACTTTGATCGAATCACTCAATATGCATTTTCATATTGGGGTAGATGGCATTTCAATATCAATGTTGTTATTAACTGCAATGGTGGTGGTAGCTGGAGTACTTTTTTCTTGGAATACCAATAAAATGACCAAAGAATTTTATTTTCTATTGATTTTATTGGCACTAGGTGCGTATGGATTTTTTATCTCTTTTAATTTATTGGTACTTTTCTTTTTCTTAGAAATTTCTATTATACCCAAGTATTTACTAATTGGTATATGGGGAAGTGGTAATAAAGAATACAGTGCCAATAAATTGGTATTGATGTTGATGATGGGCTCTGCATTAATCATGGTAGGTATTTTGGGTATGTATTATATTGGTGGTCATGATGTTGATTTAATGCATTTGTCCAACATCTCTATACCAGCACATTTGCAAAAAATATTGTTTCCTTTATTTTTTATTGGGTTTGGGGTATTTACAGCTTTTTTTCCATTTCATACTTGGGTACCCGATGGGCATTCTTCCGCACCAACAGCAGGATCTATGTTTTTAGCTGGTATCTCCATGAAGTTAGGTGGCTACGGATGTTTACGCGTTGCCATTTTTTTATTACCAGAAGGTGCTAAAGAATACGGACAGGTAATTGTAATACTATCTTCTATTGCTATTTTATATGGTGCCTTTGTTACTATGATGCAAAAAGACTTAAAATACCTGAATGCTTATTCATCTGTTAGTCACGTTGGATTTAGTTTATTGGCATTGGGCATGCTAACGCAAACAGCTATTACCGGTGCATTAATGCAAATGATTTCTCATGGCTTGATGACTGCGCTTTTCTTTGCTGTAATCGGAATGATTTATGATAGAACACATACTCGAATGGTAAACGAACTAGGTGGATTAATGAAAGTAATGCCTTTCATTACTACTGTATTGTTTATAGTAGGACTTTGTTCTTTGGGACTTCCTGGGTTAAGTGGATTTGTTGCTGAAATGACTGTATTTGTTGGTTCTTGGCAAAATGACGATGTATTTCACCGGGTGGCTACTATTGCGGCAGCTATGTCTATAGTAGTCACTGCAGTGTATATATTAAGAGCAGTTGGCCAAGTTGCTATGGGCCCCCTTAAAAATGAAGCATACGCGCATTTAACAGATGCTAAATGGAATGAAAAATTGGCCGCAATAATTTTATTGGCAGGGATATTAAGTATTGGGTTAGTGCCAGGATGGTTAAATGATTTGCTCACGCCAGGAGCAGAAATTATAATGAACAGAATTACAGGAAAATAAAATAGCAAAACATGAATGAATTCTTTTTATTGATGAAATCTGAATTAATGGTTACCGCCATTATTTTTCTGTTGCTATTTATAAAAGTAGGCAAGGGTATGCAGAATGAGCGATTGTTGCCACTCATACAATTGTTGTTATTGCTTAATGTAATCTTTGGATTTTTCTTTAATCAAGAAGGGAATGCATTTGGTGATATGTTTCATTCAACACCAATGATTGTTTTCGAAAAAAATATTTTGAATGTGGGTGTTTACCTTATTTCAATGCTTTTTAGCGATTGGTTCAAAAAAACAGCTCACCTGGCTGAATACTTTTTATTAATGTTGAGTGCGTTGTTGGGTATGTTTTTTATGTTATCAAGCGCAAATATGTTGATGTTTTATTTAGCTCTAGAGTTGGCTTCTATCCCTGTTGCTGCAATGGCAAATTTTAATTTAACGCAAAAGCAATCATCTGAAGCGGCAATGAAAATGATATTGTCTGCTGCTTTTTCTTCGGGTATATTGCTGTTTGGCATCTCTTTAATTTATGGGGTTACTGGTACAATTAATTTTGAAGAATTATCTAATTATACAACACTGTCTCCATTATATACGATGGCCTTTATTTTTCTGTTTAGTGCATTTGCCTTTAAACTATCTGTAGTACCATTTCACTTCTGGACAGCAGATGTATACGAAGGGGCTCCCATTGCTACTACTTCTTTTTTGTCGGTTATTTCTAAGGCTGCAGTTGCTTTTATTTTAATTACGGTATTGTATAAAGTATTTCAACCATTGCAAAATATTTGGTATGTGTTGGTTTTGTTGCTTGCATTCATTACCATAGTAATTGGTAATTTATTTGCAATGCGTCAACAAAACATGAAAAGATTTTTAGCCTATTCTTCTATTGCGCAGGTTGGATTTATTTTGGTGGGCATAAGTGGTAGTAATACAACAGGTATTAGTTCTGTAGTGTATTTTTTATTGGTCTATGTATTTTCTAATTTAGCTGCTTTTGGCGTAGTATCTGTTATCAGTGAGCAAGTTAATAAAGAAAGTATCAGCGATTATAAAGGACTTTATCAAACCAATCCACTATTAACCTGGGTACTTGCCTTGTCATTGTTTTCTCTAGCTGGGGTGCCTCCGACCGCCGGTTTTTTCGGTAAGTTTTTTTTACTTACTGCTGGTGGCGCTAAAGCTAGTTATGCTTTTATGATTGTAGTCGTGTTAAATATGGTAATATCGTTATACTACTATTTAAAAGTTGTACGAGCAATGTTTATTGACCAAAATGAAACACCCATTGCAGCCATTCAAATTTCTGCCCCAGTAAAATTGGCTTTGATTATTTGTAGTGCAGGTATATTATTGATTGGGTTATTTGGCTGGATATTCGATTTTATTCAATCGTTAAATTAAGTGCTTTATGGCTATTAATAAAAATCATGAATTTGAAGAATTAGATGGAACTAAATGCGGCATTGTAGAAAAGAATGTGCTGTTAGACAGAGTTGATTTTTTAAAAGAGCTACTCTCCATCAATGGATATACAGTTGTTGTAGTCCCATCGCCTGCACCTAAAGCAGCGCCGCCTAAAGAAGGTGAAGACACTCCGATACCAGTGCTGCCAGAAACATTTACCGTAGGTGTAACAGATTATACTTTTAACAGCATTAATGCAGTTTTTGGTAGGGCGTTGAAAACTAAAAATGGCCATGTTGTTACCTTGGCATATTGGAAACAGCAAGAAGCAGAAAACCAAGATGAAGTACCTTATTAT